>SCSX01000050.1 GCA_004297825.1 Spirochaetota bacterium | reverse complement strand
GTTCACTTTGCAGCCGGGCGCATAGATTGAAGTCGATTTCTCCGAATCCGCAATTTTGGGATTCTGTACGTCCGCGGGGATGTTGTTTTTCGTCTTCCAGGTTTTCCATTTTTCCTGGTTGAAGCTCGAAACGTCCTTGGGGCTGGACGTCCACTCGATCGCGTAGGAGTAGGTTTTCGTCTCGGTGGTCGTCTTCGTACCGGTAAGGGACTTGTCCGTTTTGCTGTCGCTCTTTACGTTTTCAACCCAGGCCATGACCTCCGTGGACTTGGAGATCGAAAGATACTTCCCCTTTTCGAGGTTCGCGCCGTCGCCGATCGCGTCCGCCACCGGTGTCCCGGTCACGTATGCAAGGTCGTCGCCCTTCGCCTGCTCCACGGGCACCGCGTTTTTGAATATTTTGTTCCAGTGTGTGCGCGAAGCCCCGCAATAGAGCACCGGCCAGCTTAATGCAAAGCAGACCAGGCCGACCAGCATGTTCTTGAACGAGCCGCCCATCTGGCTCAAAGCGCCCTGCTCGGTTACGGTGGTTTCGCTCATACTGTCGGATCCGGAAGAGGAACTTCCTCCCTCATCGTCTCCGAGTTCAAGATCATTATACGCCAGGTTCATACCGCCCTCCTTTGTTATTTCTCCAAATATTTTGAGTTGGTGTAGTAAAACAAATCCGCGATTGAATGTCTTAATTAAAACACAAAGTGCGACAAAAGTCAAAATGAAATTCAATAAAGAAAAAGCCCGGCAGCATACATGCCGCCGGGCATATTTATCTGATGGTGCTGAAAGGAGACTATATCCAGCCGAGAATACCCGCAAATACGATGAGCATGAGCGCGTTCACCGCGAACAGCGTGCCGATCACCGTCCTCTGTATCCTGGGCGCCCAGTCATAGCAGTACATCGAGACCACGAAAAAGGGGATGTACACCGTTACGAAGACGGGAAAGGCCCCCCACCAGGAATACACCCAGACGAACGCGGGCGTCTTCGCCAGGAAGATCTCGAATATGGAAAAGAAGGCGGCGTTTCCCAGCGCGATGGCGAGCCTGTTGTTTATGCCGAATATCTTCATTTTCGGGTCGGGGGGAAGAATCTTGCTGAAGATGAGCCCCGCGATCGAAAACATGAGACTCAGCTCCACGCCCACGCCCACAAGCAGCAGGAATGCCGTTCCCGTGGGCGCCGTCCAGAGCGCGTGTCCGGAAAAATGCTGGATGAGCGCGTTCATGATCTCGAAAAACCAGTGGACCATGTAAAGGGACAATCCCGCGGCGATGCCCCTCCAGTTTTTATTGGATATCTCGTTGAAGTACACGTAGAAAACGAGCGCCAGCAGTGTGATCACGTACCACTGGAACACGTCGCCGCTCCGGAGGAGCGCCATGGCCTTTGTGGTTGCTTCGGGGTTATTCATGCGTTTCTCCTTAAAGTTGCGTCATGAGATACATTATCCGGCTCGCGCGCTCGCGCGGAGTCATCTTTGAAAGCAGGAACGAGGTGATACTCTGGCGGCCGGCATCCGCCGCGTCGGCGTCCATCTGCCTGAGCACGTCGATCACCAGGGAGTCTTCCCATCGCAGCATGATGGCGACCGCGTCGTCGGGCGGGATGGTCCCGATCTTCTGCGCGAGATCGCGCACGTTTTTCATGTAACCCGAGTATTTCTTTTTTTCGTTCTCAAGCTTCCTCGCCTCGAGGTCCAGGCCCTTCTTTTTGTCCTCAAGCTTATCGCGCTCGGTGTCCAGGGATTTTTCAGCCTCGACTAGGTGCGCCTCCCGCTTGTCGATCTCTTCAATGCGCTCGCGCAGCTTGTGCTTTTCTTTTTCGAATTCCTCGCGCTCCACCAGGGAGGGCTCGTCGTTCTTCGCATCGATCACCCTGGGCGCTTCGCGGGAATACACCTTGTGGAACATGCGGTCAAGGTTGATGAGCCCGATATAATCCAGCCAGAAGAAGCCCACCACCACGAGGAAAACCGAAAGAAGCAGCAGGTAGATGATTTTCGCTTTGCCGGTGATAGTCATTATGTCACACTCCCGTCTATTGCTTTTCCCATTAAATTTTCATTCGCCTGTGCATCACGGCTCTACTTGCTGTTCTGCAGGTACTGCGAAATGACTTTTTTCACGTAGTCCTGCGTCTCCTTGTAGGGAGGCACCCCGCCGTTCTTGTCCACGGCGCCTTCGCCCGCGTTGTAGGCCGAAAGCGCTTTCTTGTAGTCCCCGTTGTACCGGTCGAGCAGGCCGCGCAGCAGGCCCACGCCGGCGTCGATATTCTCCTCGGGGGAAAACGGGTCCTTCACCCCGAGAGCCTGGATCACCGTGGGCATGAGCTGCATGAGTCCCTTCGCGCCCCTGGGGGAAACGGCGTTGGGATTGAAACCGGATTCTGCCTTGATGACCGATAGAACCAGGTCCTCGGGGACGCCGTTGCGCGTCGCGCTTTCCCGCGCGATCCTGGTGATGTCTTCCATGTTTATGCCGTTCTTCGCGGTTGGTGCCTGCACGCGGTGTACCTGCTCCTGGCGGGATACGGGAAGATAGGCCGCCGCGGACTGCGCGCCTCTCACCGCGGCGGGATCCTGTTCCGCCGGACGGATATCGCGCACCGCCCCCGCACGCGCGTCCAGCTGCGACTGGAAATTTTTTTCCTGGGCAGGGGCCTGCGCGGGCTTGCGGTAGAGGTTGAAGCGTTTCTTCAACTCGTGGATGCGCCCCATGACCTTGTACATGTCCTCGACCATCGGTTACTCCTGCCGGGCTTCTTCGAGACGGCTCTTGATATGGAGCTTCTGGTTCATGTCGTCGATTTCCTTCGCCATTTCCCTGTTGTACTCGTACTGGTACTCCTGCCACTTGCGTTCCTTCAGGCGCTCGACCACCTTTCGCTGTTTCTGGGCCTCTATGAGCCTCTCGCGCACCTTCTGAATCTCCGGCTCCAGGCGTTCGATCTTTACCTGCTGGTCCTTTACCACCATGTGCGCGAATTCCATGTAGCGCTGAAACATCACGGATTCACCGTATGAAAACCGGCCCTGCTTCAACCGGCCTGAAAATTTTTCGTGCTGCTCACGGATCGCGCGCCGATATTGCTCCTGCTTCATCCTCTCCCGGTTCTGCACGGAGAGCACCCCGGCCAGTTCGTTCTGGATCTCCTTTTCCCTGGCCCCCCTGAGATCGAGCAGTTTCTCGAGTGTGAATTTAAACTTTTTCATGTCCTAGTGCCGTGCGAACCCTTGGTGACCGATACCGCCCTTTCTAGCGTACGGTGCGCTGACGGGCGAAATACGGTGTCGCCGCGGCGAATTCCTTTCTTACCCCGGTCTCCGCCTTTTTGAAAATCCCCAGCAGGCGCGCGTGTATTCCCTCAAACTCGTCCTTTTCGTACACGCCCTGCTTTAAGAACGCGTCCATTTCTTCTTTCTTATCAATCGCCCTGTCTATCGATGGATTCGAGCCCCTTGCATAGGCTCCCAGGTTGATTAAATCCTCGGCATCCCTGTAGGCGGCGAGCAGTTCGCGGAATTTTCCGGCGGCCTCCTTGTGTTCGTCGTCGACCACGTCCTTCATGCACCTGGAAATCGATCCGAGCACGTCGACCGCCGGGTAATGTCCCTTATGCGCGAGATTGCGCGCAAGCACGATGTGACCGTCAAGTATCCCGCGCACCGCGTCGGCAATGGGCTCGTTCATGTCGTCGGCCTCGACGAGTATCGTGTAGAAGCCCGTGATGCTGCCGGCGCCCTCCCGCGTCCCCGAACGCTCCAGAAGCCGGGGGAGGAGCGAGAACACCGAAGGCGGAAAGCCGCGCGTCGCCGACGGTTCGCCTGCGGCGAGCCCTACTTCCCGCTGCGCCAGCGCGAAACGGGTCACCGAATCCATCATGAGATTCACGTCCTTGCCCTGGTCGCGAAAATACTCCGCGATCGCGTGCGCGAGATAGGCGCCGCGTATGCGCATCATGGGCGGCTGGTCGGATGTCGCGACCACAACCACCGATCGCTTGAGCCCTTCCACGCCCAGTTCTTTTTCGACGAAATCCCTCACCTCGCGACCGCGCTCGCCGATGAGCGCGATCACGTTCACGTCCGCGTTCGTATAACGGGCCATCATGGCGAGCAACGTCGATTTGCCCACCCCCGAGCCGGAGAAGATCCCGATCCTCTGGCCCTTGCCCACCGTGTTGAGCCCGTCTATCGCCCTGATCCCCACGGAAAGAGGTTCCCTGATGATTCTTCGCTGGAGGGGATTCAGGGGATGCCCCTGCACGGGGTACCGCGCCTCTGTGAAGACCTCCCCCTTCGAGTCGAGGGGCTTGCCGGTCCCGGATATCACGCGCCCCAGGAGCTCGGGCCCCACGGGAACCATCAGTGAAGAGCCGGCCGCGATCACCTCGGCGCCGGGAACGATCCCTTTCATGTCGCCTATCGGCATGAGAATGACCCGGTTCTTGTGAAAACCCACCACCTCGGCGTGCAGGTACTCCCGGTTGGCCATGCGAATCTTGCACAGCTCCCCGAAATGCACCGCGGGCCCTACGGATTCGATCGTGAGCCCCACGATCCGGTCGACCCTGCCGGTGTAATTGACGAGGCTCACCTCTTCGATGATCTTGGTGTACTTGGCGAGAACTTCCGCCTTGTCATGCTGGAGAATCCGTATCATTGTTTCTTTCCGTTAGGCGCTATTAGATCGGGTTCGCGTTACGTATCGCTTCCTCGATCGCATCCAGCTGGGTCGAAATGCGCGCGTCGATCGCGCCCACGTCGGTCTCTATGATACACCCGCCGCGGTCCACGCGGGAGTCTTCGTAAATGTTCACCTTCTTGAGCGATTCCATCATCTTGATGAGCTCGTCCTTGTGGGCCGTAGTCATGTCGAGGTCCGCGAAGTTGACGCGGATATCGATACGGTCGCGGTCCTTCACGCGCTTGATGGCCTCGCGTATGCTGTTGATGACGACCTCGCGCCGTTCCACGATCTCGTCCTTGATCACCTTCCGCGCGATCGTGAGGATCATCTCGGTCATGAGCTTTTCCGACGACCGCATGATGTCGTCCCGGATGTCGACGGCCGTGGACACGATGGTCCCCAGGCGGTCGATGAGGCGCATAACCTCGGCCTGGCCTTCCTTATAGCCTTCCTCGCGCCCGGCCTCGTAACCCTTCTTGTACGCCTCATGCTCGATCTCGGAAACCTTGAGCTCGGCGTCCTTGATCATTTTTTCCGCTTCGAACTTGCCGCGCTCGATCTCGCGCTCGGACTCGATGCGCAGGCGCTCCATCTCGGCCTTGATCTGCTCGCGCGCAGTCTGGAGCTCCTGGAACGCGGCGGCCTTTCCGTCTTCTTCGATCTTTTTCTGTCTCTCGCGGGCCTCGTCCAGCATGCGCCGGACTTCTTCCTCGGTCTCGCGGCGGTAACGCTCGAGCTCTGCCTCCATCTCCTCGATGGACGGCCCCTGGTAGACGTCTATGGGGTTCCCGGCCTCGTCGACCTCGAACTCCTTGTATTCCTCGTCGGAGATGACGTTCTTCTGGTACTTCTCCGGCATCTCAATCTGCTTCGCGGCACCGATGACCACGATCTCCATGGGCTTGAAAACAAGTTTAGACAATCAGCTCCTCCTCGCCGGCGCGCGCCACGATGATGTCGCCGGACTCCTCCAGTTTGCGGATGATGTTCACGATCTTCTGCTGGGATTCCTCGACGTCGCGAAGGCGAATCGGACCCATAAAATCCATGTCCTCGCGCAACAGCGACGACGCGCGCTTCGACATGTTGCGGAATATCTTTTCCTGCACTTCCGCGTCCACGCCCTTGAGCGCCTTGGCGAGGTCCTGCGTATCCACCTCCCTGAGCACCTTCTGGATGGAGCGGTCGTCCAGGAGCACGATGTCCTCGAAAACGAACATGCGCTTCTTGATTTCCTCGGCGAGCTCGGGGTCTTCCTCCTCGAGCGCCTCGATGATGATCTTTTCCGTTCCGCGGTCGACCTGGTTGAGGACCTCGACGATCGAATCGATACCGCCCGCGGAGGTATAGTCCTCGGAGGCGAGTGTCGAAAGCTTTCGTTCGAGCACGCGCTCCACCTCGCGGAGCACGTCGGGAGAGGTCCGGTCCATGGTCGCGATGCGCTTGGCGACGTCCGCCTGTATCTGGTGCGAGAGGCCCGAGAGGATGAGCGCCGCTTTCACGGGGTCAAGGTACGCCAGGATGAGCGCGATCGTCTGGGGGTGCTCCCCCTGGATGAAGTTCAACAAATGGCTCGGGTCGGTGCGCCGTATAAAGTCGAACGGCCGCACCTGCAGGGACGAGGTGAGCCGGTTGACGATATCGATCGCCTTCTGCGTGCCCAGCGCCCTTTCCAGGACCTCGCGCGCGTAGTCGATCCCGCCGGTGGAAATGAAGTCCTGGGCCATCATCATTTCCTGAAACTCCATGAGGACCTTGTCCTTCTCTTCGGGCTCTATCTTGTCCAGGCGCGCGATCTCGAAGGTAAGCTGTTCGATCTCGTCCTCGCGGAGGTGCTTAAAAATCTCCGACGAAACGTCGGAGCCGAGCGAGACCAGGAACATGGCCGCCTTCTGGCGGCCCGTGAGCTGGGATTTTTTGGACTGAAGCATCGGCCTACCTCGACAGTTTCGGGTTTCTGCGGGGCCTGCGCCCCCGGGAACCAAGATACTTCCCGGTCGCGGCGCCAGTCAAATGAAAATGCCCCGCCTCCGGCATTTACTCCTCCGCCAGCCAGGTGCGCAGGAGCGCCGCCACGTCGTCCGGACGCTCCCGGGCGAGGGAGACCGCGTTCGTCTGGAGCTCCAGGCGCGCCTTTTCCTCCAGGGAAAGCTCCACGTCCACGCCCTCCTCTTCGGCCGCGCGCAGGGCCGCTTCCCGCATCCGCTGCTGTTCGAGCGCGAGCTGCTCGTCCCTGACGCGCTTCCGGCGCTGAAGCTCCTTCCCTATCGAGCGGAAGAGCACCATTCCCACGAAGAGCGCGAGCACGCCGATAAGGGCGGCGAGCAGGATTCTCCTGAGCTGTTCCTTCTTCTGGAATTCCTCGCGAACCTTGTTCCATTCCTTCGTCCGGTCGAACATGATGTTCTCGACCGCCACCTGGTCGCCGCGGCCGCCGTTGAAGCGGATGGATTTCTTGACGATGTTTTCCGCCTGTTTCAGCTCCTCGCGCGTGAGCCCGATCTGGACCGGTTTCTTCGCGGGATCCAGGTCGTATTCACCGTCGGCGAGGCGCGGGAGATCCTGGAACCCGTCGATCGCAATGGCCACGGATATGCCCTTGATGTCATACGGCGCGCGCTGGATCTTCTTGAGCGCCTTGTTCACGACGTGATTCTTAACGTTTTCTTCCTTCTTGTATTTCGAGAACTGGTCGTCGGAGGCCTTGTAGCCGGCAGGCTTATTGCCCTCGGTGCCCGCGGGCCCCTCGGGATTCCAGCCGTGTCCCTCGAAGTTCTCACTCGTCGTCTTTTCGGAAATGGTAAGTGAGTCCTTATACTTGCGCTCGCTGTACGGCGTTTCGGGATTGTCGGCCTCGAGCTCGACCGGGGAATATTCTTCGCGCTCTTCCTGTATCTTGTCCCAGTTGAAGTCCATGTTGAGCCTGACCACCTGGATGCGATCGGGCGTATAGATGTTTTCAAGCCCCTTCTTGATGTCCTTTAACAGCTGGGCGCGCGCCTGCTCCTCGATCTTGCGCCGGTACTCGATAAGCGTGTATTCGGCCTTCGCGGCCTCGTCGTCGTCGTTGAAATCGGAAATGATCTTGCCGACCTCGTCCGTTACCACCACGTTGTCGGGTTTGAGCTTTCCGCCCACGGCGCGGGATACCAGGTAGGTGATACCCCTCACCTCTTTCCTGCTGAGCTTTTCGTAGCCGGGCGCCAGGTAGACGGTGACTGCGGCAGTATACGGGTTTTCGTTCTTGGTGAAGAGATCGTCCTCGGTAATGGCGATTTCAACGTCGGCCTTGTCGATGTTCTTGAGGGCCTCGATGTGGCGCTTGACCTCGTCGCGCAGCGCCCTCATGTACTTTATGTTTATTTCCTTGTCGGTTTCGGTCCATTTGGAGAGATCGAAAAGCTTCCAGCCAGGGATGCCCTTGGGAATCATGTTTTCCTGGGCCAGGCGGGTCATGATGAGCTCGCGCTGTCCCGGGCCTACGAAAATGGAGGTTGTCCCGGAGGTCGAGTACTTGAATCCCATCTCGTCGAGTTTCTTGGTGACCTGGCCGAAGTCCTCGGAGGGAAGGTCGGCGAAAAGAAGCACGTTCGATTTTTCGCTGGAGACGGCGAACAACACCATGAAGGACACCACCAGCACCGCCGCCACGGAAATCACGATGATGCGCTTGGTCTTGTCAAGCTTGCCGTAGACCTCCTTAAGCTGGCTCCACAACCTGTTAAAAAGCTCTCCCATGGGACCCTCCGTTAGACGATGAGTTGATGCCCGAACGCCGGCTTCAGAAATTAATTGTCAAGTTTACCGCTGTCTGTTTAGGTGACATAATACACCTACCAAACGTAAAAAAAATTGTAAACAAAAAAATCAATTAATTTCCAAAAAAATTCAATTAATTGACTAACTCGATCAATTAATTTCCACCCGCGCGCCGGTACGCCCCTCATCGCTTCCTTTCCGCCCCCTGCCCTCTACCTTAGATTCATCAATTCCCTATACGTCCGTATGGCTTCGTCCCGTATCGCCTTGGCGAAGGAGAGCGATATCTCGGCCTTCTGGCCGGCGATCATTACCTGGTGGATGTCGACCGAATCGGGCTGGGTAACCATCTTCCTGGACAGGTCGTCGCTGTCGGCCTGCAGGTCGTTGACCTTCCGGATGGCGCCCTTCAGCATGTCGGTGAAGGAGCCGGACGGCGCATCGGTCTCCCCCGTCCCTTCTTTTCCGGTAAAATGGAGCTTGTTAGTGGTCAGCAGATTGACGATGTTGCCCCTTCCCGCGATTTCAGCAATATTCATGGCACATTCTCCCGTTAATTTTTCCATCGCGGCTCTCCACGACCGCCCCAACGCGCACGTCCTCTCCGCCCCCGCCCATCCTGGATCCCTTCTTTAGGTTCTCAAGGGTGGAACAATCGTGCGTTATGTTGATCTCCAGCCTGCCCGTGTGTTCATTTTTCATGTCGTATCATCTCCTATGCGGTTCCCCGCCCGATTTCAAGAGCCCTGTTGTACATCGTGCGCGCGCTATTCACCATGGTGACGTTCGCCTCGTAGGACCTGGACGCCGAGATGAGGTCTGTCATCTCCATGACCACGTTCACGTTGGGCATCTCAACGTAGCCGGCCTTGGGACCGGCCTGGATCGCGTCCGGGTGCGAGGGATCGTAGGTGAGCCTGAAGGGGGACTGGTCCTCCTCTATCTTGATGACCCGGACCCCCTGCCCCGTCCCGTGCCGGATGCCGTCGGGCACCAGGGGCGATTTGTATTCGGGTCTGATATTTTCCGGTGCGAAGATGGCGCGTTTTCTCCGGTACGGTCCACCCTCCGGGGTGCGCGTCGATCCCGCGTTGGCGATGTTGGAGCTGATAAGGTCCATCCGGAGCCGTTGCGCGGTAAGCCCCGAGGCCGATATATTAAAGCTGGCGAACATTCCCACGATCAGCTACCCCCTTATGCGGTCCGCATCGATATTTTCAACAGCTTGTAATTCTGGTTCAGCATCGTCACATAGGCGTTGTAGCGCATCTGGTTCTTGGACGCGTCCACGATCTCCTTCTCAATATCCACATTGTTGCCGTCGTTCCTGTAGGTGGTGGAGTAATCCAGGTTGACCCGCGGCCGGACAACCTTGACGTCGCGCTCCACGAAGAATGGTATGTGGCGGTCATCGGTCACGATCCCGGGAAACCGGTTCGAGTCGTCCTGCTTTTCCTCCAGCACCCTGTTGAGCTCGCTCTCGAAATTGACTTCGCTTCTTTTAAAATGCGGAACGTCCACGTTCGCGATATTGTTCGCGATCACGTTACGCCGCAGCGATTCCGCGTCAAGGGCGCGTTCAAGAAGGTAGTTGGTCCGTGCGGCACCCGTCCCGTCAAACATAGCCTGCTTCCTCCCGCCAGAGACCTGGCCTTACCTGATACATCGGCATTTCACGGGGGAGCATGAGAAAATTTTCACTCAAGAGACATAATTTTCCGACACCCCGTTATCCAATAATTGTTTGCCATTAGCCCGTGCCCCTGGTATCGTCGGGAATCGAGTCGAGAGGGGGGGGGCTGGCGCCGATGCGCATCCGGGATGAAACCGAAGAAAAGACGGATTAACCGCCAATGCACGCTAACGAACGCGAATCATACTATCATTCGCGTTTATTCGCGTCTATTCGCGTCTATTCGCGGTCGTTTCCTTCATTTGGAGGACAAAGCATGACGATCCATTCCGGGCTTTCACGAACAGGCCGCATCCCCACCCGTCCACTGGGACGCCGTTCCCGGCAGGTCGAAATTCATTATGAACGTCAAACCGCTTGAAAGCAACGTGAACGAGCTTATCCGCCTGTACGCGGAGATCCGCCCGGAAATCCGTCTCAGGACCGCATTGTTCGCGTCGATCTGGCGGGACGGGACGGAAGAGGACATCTTCGCCGAACTGGTGTTCTGCCTTCTCACCCCCCAGTCGGGGGCCTTTCGATGTGCGCGCGCCCTGGAGATAGTGCGAGAGGACGGTCTCATGATGCGCGGCACGGCCCGCGAGATAGCGGCGCAGCTCGCGATCGTGCGCTTCAGGAACAAAAAGGCCTCGTATATCGTTGAAGCCCGCGATCGCTTCATGAATACCGGTGCGATCGACGTGCGCGGCAGGCTTGCCGCCGCGGGGGACCTGTTTCAAAGAAGGGAATGGCTCGCGACGAACATCAAGGGTCTTGGTTTCAAGGAAGCGAGCCATTTCCTGCGCAACGTCGGCTGGGGTGAGGATCTCGCGATCCTGGATCGCCACATACTGCGCAACCTGGTGCGGCTGGGAGTAATTGATCGCATCCCGCCTTCGATTTCCGGCCGCCGCTATCTGGCCATGGAAAACTCGATGAGGGCCTTTGCCCTTGAAATCGGGATCCCCCTGGGGGACCTGGACTTCGTCCTCTGGTACCGTGAGGCGGGCGCGGTATTCAAGTAAATCCCGTAATAATTTTTTGCCCGCATGGAATTATTCTTTACACGGGATTGATGTCTCGGGTAATTTGTCATTTCTGTTAAGCATTTCGGGGCGTGGCGCAGCCCGGTTAGCGCACTTGACTGGGGGTCAAGGGGTCGGAGGTTCAAATCCTCTCGCCCCGAAATAATTTAACTTCTTGCATCATGGAGAGCCACAGTATTACATACAGCATCCGCATTTCCAAGAACCTCAAGGTTTCGGCCCGCGCGAACGCGCATGTCCTTTCAACGGAAGCATACTCTCCCATGAACTACGTCGGCGGCATCCCAATTCCAAGCAGCGAGGAACTCATCCATGGCCACGACTAAAAAGCCATCGCCCAAGAAGGCGGCAAAGCCCGCGGTAAAACCCACAGCGAAACCCAAGGCAAAACCCAAGCCGAAGCCGATGCCCAGGAAGATCGCAAGGAGCAAAACGCCTCCCTCGATGAGTTTGGAAAACTACCTGGGGAAAACGCAGATATTCATGCTCAAGACGCGCGAAAAGCAGACCATCATCAAGGAGATGCTGCAGAAGCTGGAAAAGCTCGGCAAGCTCGAAAACTCCGACCGCTACTACGCCCAGGTGATTCACCGCGAGTCGCTGGAAAACACCGGCATAGGCGCGGGCCTGGCCATTCCCCACGCGCGTACCGATTCGGTGGCGAGCTTCACGACGGTGCTCGGGGTGTCCGAGGAAGGCATCGATTACCAGTCCTACGACGGTGTCCCGGTCCGCTACGTGCTCCTGAGCATCTTCCCCACCGAGATGAGCACCAAGTACCTCTACCTCGTGGGCATGATGGCGCGCATTTTTTCGAGCGCGGAAAAGCGGGTGAAGATAGATGAGGCGGGAACCCCCGCAAAAATTTTTGCCGTTCTCGCGAAGGACGCGAAGGAATATTTCGAAAGCATATCCGAAAAAACGGAAGAGACAGCCGAAAAGGCGGAGAGCCTCGCGGGAGTGCCATCAAGCGACCTCGACCTTCTCATCAGGCTGGACAGCCTTTACCACCTCCTTGACGAGGGAAACACCTCCGATTCACTGAACGGCAAGATCGACCAGATCAAGCGCCTTATTGACAACCGCTCGCTCACCTACTACGAGCGCATGCGCAAGAAATGCCAGAATCCTTTCTCTATCATCGAGAAAAACAGCTGCTCGGGCTGCCATCTCGAAATACCGCCCATTTACCTGAAGCAGATCAAGGAATCCAAGGGTATATCCGTATGTTCCCACTGCGGAAGGTTCCTTATCATCATTTAAGCACTGGTTCAAAAAAGCGGAACCGCGAATTGACGCGAATGAACGCGAATCATTAAATTGCGAACATTAGCGTTTATTCGCGTATATTCGCGGTTGTCCTTGCCCTGTCCATTTCGTAAATTCACCTCTCCCCCTACAGCAAGTTCCTGAATCGGTACCAGAACCATTCAAGCAGGAAGTTCCCCATGCTTCGCTTGTGCCAGCCCTCCAGGGTGAGCTCCTCGCTCTGGCGGAGATCGTTCGCGAAGACACGCTCCATCTCCTCGCCGAATTCCTGGTCCAGCGCCACCGCGTTTATCTCCAGGTTGTGCACGAAGCTCCTCCTGTCGATGTTGGAAGATCCCACCGTCGACCATATCCCGTCGATCACCGCGGTCTTCGCGTGGAGGACCGATCTCCCGTATTCGTACACGCGGATGCCGTGGCGCAGGTACCTCTTGTAGAGGTACCTGCCCGCGTGCTGCACGATGGGGACGTCGGAGATGCCGGGAAGGAGCACCCGCACGTCCACCCCCCGGCGCACCGCGCGCACGAGCGCGCGGTAGATGCGCGCGTCCGGAATGAAATACGCGTTCGCGATGTAAATGGAATTCTTCGCGTAATTTATCGCCGAAATGTACGATTCGTGAATGGGGCGGATGTTCCTGCGAGAGCGCGTGCACAGCACCATGAGGAGCTTCTTGCCGGCCTCTTTAATCTGCGGGAAATGTGTGCTGTTGTCCATGATCGCGCCGCCGTTGCGGTACCAGTTCTCGATGAAAAAAAACTGTATGTCGCGGACGGCCGGTCCCTCGATTTTCAGGTGCGTGTCGCGCCATCGTCCGCCGTTGTAGCGCGGGCCCGCGTATTCGACGCCAATGTTGATTCCCCCGACGAACGCGATTCGCCCGTCCACCACCAGGAGCTTGCGGTGATCCCTGAGGGAAACGTTCCAGAATTTTCTCCACGGCCACAGGGGATGATACTCGATCACCTCCACACCGCTGTCCCTGAGAAAGGCGAAAAGCGCGGGAGAGGTTCCGATACAGCCGACCGCGTCATAGATGACGTTCACCTCGCAGCCCGAGCGTGCCTTCCGCGCGAGCACGCGCGCGATCTTCCAGCCCACCTCGTCGCTCTTGAACGTGTAGGATTCCAGGTTGATGCTCTTCTTCGCCCCGGCGATGGATTTCAGATACGCATCGAAGCACTCGTCGCCGTCGGTGATGAGCTCGAGCCTGTTCCCGCCCGATATGCCGCCGATGCGCAGGCGTTTCATGGTGCGCAGGAACGCGGGGAGGAATAACCGGTTGCGCAGCTTCTTGATGCGCCGCTGCAACTCCTCCCCGGGGAGGTGTGAAGGTTTTTTCATGGTTTCACGATATCAGATCAGGCCGGCGCGGTTTGACAGCCGCATGGCCGGCTCGTCTTTCCAGGATTAGATTTGTGTGCCTTGTGCGCGGGGAAAGGCGTCGTCGCGCCCGCCCGGAGACGCGGCTCAGGAGACCCCGGCCTTTTCGGGCCGTGCGCGCCGGGCCTTCTTTTCACTCTCCGCCCGTACCGGGCGGAATGTCAGGGAATCCCCTTTTACGCCCACGGCGATCTTCTGCGCATCGCGGAAATTTCCATGGAGGAGCTCCATGGCGAGCGCGTCTTCCACGTGCGTCTGGATGATCCTGCGCAGGTAGCGCGCCCCGAATTTCTCGTCGTGGCCCTTGTCGGCAAGCAGGTCCCGGACGCTGCGCGAAAACTCGAGCTCCAGCCCCTTGTCGACGAGCCGCGCGTTAACCTCGGCGAGCATGATGTCGACTATCTTGCGGATATGCCCGCGATCCAGCCGGTGGAAGTACACCACCTCGTCCAGACGGTTGATGAACTCGGGGCTGAAAAGGCGCTTGAGTTCGTCGTAGACACGGTCTTTTTCCGCGCCCTCGGCCGCTCCCGTTTCCACGAAGCCCATGCGGCCGTGCTTCTGAAACTCGCGGTTGCCCACGTTTGAGGTCATGATGATGACCGCGTCCCTGAAGCTTATGGTCGATCCGAAATTGTCCGTGAGCTCGCCCTCTTCCAGCACCTGGAGGAGCACGTTGAAGATGTCTTGGTGCGCCTTCTCGATCTCGTCCAGGAGCACCACCGAATAGGGCCTGCGCTTGATCTTCTCGGTGAGCTGCCCGCCTTCGTCGTATCCCACATAGCCGGGGGGCGCGCCTATAATCCGCGAGACCGAGTGCTTTTCCATGTATTCGGACATGTCCAGGCGCACCAAGGCGCTCGGATCGTCGAACAGGAACTCGGCGAGCGCCTTGGCGAGCTCCGATTTTCCCACGCCGGTGGGTCCCAGGAAGATGAAGGAGCCTATGGGCCTCCGCCCGCTTCTCAGGCCCGTGCGGCTCCTGCGAATCGCGCGGCTCACCGCGGCGATCGCGTCGTCCTGCCCAATGATGCGGTTATGGAGCTCTTCCTCCATGCGCAGCAGGCGCGCCGTCTCGGATTCCTCGATGCGCTCGACCGGTATTCCGGTCCACTGCGAGACGATGTGCGCGACCATGTCCTCGGTCACGGTGATGGTGTACTCGTTGCGCTTCTGCTTCCAGTCGCCCGTTTTCGAGAGGGCGACCGCCTTCTTTTCCTTGATGAGATCGCGCAGCGAGGCGGCCTGCTCGTACTCCTGGGCCCGCACGAAATCGCCCTTGCGCTCGTTCAGCCGCGCGATTTCGTCCTCGAGCTCGCGTATGTCCGGCGGCTTGTCGGTGTTGTCGAGCCTGGCCTTGGAGCCCGCCTCGTCGATGATGTCGATCGCCTTGTCGGGAAGGAACCGATCGTTGATGTAGCGGTCCGCGAGCGTCACCGCGCGCGTGAGCGCTTCGTCGGTGAAGCGCACCATGTGGTGGCTCTCGTAGCGCTCGCGCAGCCCCTTGAGAATATCCACCGCCTCGGGTATCGTGGGCTCCTCCACGAGGACGGACTGGAAGCGCCGCTCCAGGGCCGCGTCCTTCTCGATGTACATCTTGTATTCGTTGAGGGTGGTGGCGCCGATACACTGGAGTTCCCCGCGGGCGAGCGCCGGTTTCAGGATGTTCGCCGCGTCGATCGCGCCCTCCGCCGCCCCCGCGCCAATTATCGTGTGAAGCTCGTCGATGAAGATGATGACGTTGTCCGATCCCCGTATCTCCTTCATGATGCGCTTCAGGCGCTCCTCGAATTCGCCGCGGTACTTGGTGCCGGCGACGATCGCGGGAATATCGAGCGAGAGGACGCGCTTGTTCTGCAGCGGCTCCGGGACGATCCTCTTCATGATGCGCTGCGCGAGCCCCTCGGCGATCGCGGTCTTGCCCACGCCCGCCTCGCCTATGAGAAGCGGGTTGTTCTTGGTCTTGCGGGTGAGTATGCGTATGACGCGCTCTATCTCCTTCTCGCGCCCTATGACCGGGTCAAGCTTGTCGTCCGCGGCGAGCTGGGTGAGGTTCTGGGCAAACTCGTCCAGGGTGGGCGTCTTGCTTTTTTCTGCGGCCTTGTCGCCGGTCGCGGCGGCCTGGTGCACGCCGAGTATCTTCAGTATCTCGTTCCGGATCGCATTGTAATCGATGCCGGATTTCACCAGGTCGTCCACGCCCGCGCACGAACCCTCGCGGAAGAGCGCGAGGAGCAGGTGTTCCGTGCCTATGTAATTGTTCTTGAACTTGCGCGCCTCGTCCTTCGCCGTCTCGATGGTCCGGCTGTAGCGCGCGCCCAGGGGGAGGTTTCCCAGTATCGTGATGGTGCCCGCGCGGCGCATGTTCTGCTCAATCCCGCGCCTGAGGACGTCGAAGTTAACCCCCAGGTTCTTGAGTATCCGCGCGGCGACCGAATCGTCATCTTTTAATAGCGCAAGAAGGATGTGCTCGGGGCCCAGCGAGTCCGAATTGAGCCTGCGGCCCTCGGACTGGGCGTACACCTCCAGCACCTTCTTCGAACGCTTGGTAAAATCGTACATGCTCATGGTCCCTCTTGCGCGAACGCCGCCCTCACGTAGTCGGCGCGGTATGAATCGCATTCCTGGGTGTTCGCAAACGCGGAACCGGCCCGCTTCTGAAGATGCGACCACTGGACATTCACCATTAAATCATTTATTTTCTGCAAATCAAGGTTTTTTATGACCGAGAGCACGACCCCCAGCCGTATGTTAGAAAGATGCTCCATGCAGTCGAGGTAGTTGATGATGCGCGCGTACCGCACGGTCCCGAATGAGCGCCACACCCTGTCCTCGAGGAGTGAGCGGTATTGCGACACATAGTCGTCGCGCGCTTCGTTTTCCATGCCGATAAGCGTGGACGCCGCCTCGTCGACCTGCTCGAGTATGTCCGGCTCGGACTTTCCCAGCGAAACCCTGTTCTGCACTATGTACATGCATCCCACGGTCTTCCCGCCCTCCCCGGCCGTCGCCTTGAGGTCCGCGCCGTGTTCCTTCACCGCGCGCACCACGTCGGGGATCGAGCGCATGTGGGTGAGCGCCGGAAGGTGCATCATCGCGGAGGCCCGAAGGCCGGTTCCCACGTTCGAGGGACAGGCGGTGAGGTAACCCAGGTTGTCGGAAAACGCGTAGGAGACATAGCGGTTCATCTCGGAATCGATGCGGTCGGCGTTACGGTAGCAGTCCATGACCTGGAGCCCCGGGCATATGACCTGGATGCGGAAATGATCCTCCTCGTTGACCATGAGAACGAAATTCTCGTCGTGGTTGATGATGACGAAGCTTCTTGCGGACTGCTCCATTTCGTTCGTAATGATATTGCGTTCCCGGAGAAACCTGCGGTCGTGCGCGTCGAGGGATGACACCTCTACGAAGAGCGCGTTCCTGTTGAGCTCCGATTCGTGCACGAACCGGTACGACACCGATTTCACGATGGTGAGCTCCGGTTCGTCCTGCTTGTGGGGGAAGGGAACCGTGGCGAGGTTGCGCGCCAGCCTCACCCTCGTGGATAGGACCACGTCGCCCTGCGGACCGGTCGTCGACCAGAATCCGCCCTGTCGGTACAACTCGTCAAACATCATTTCGTCAATCCCGCGGACCGCTTTCCTCTCGCTGCTTGAGCGCGTCCCTGATGAGCGCCGCTTCCTCGAACCGCTCGTCGAGCACCGCCTGCTCCAGCTTCTTCCTGAGGTCGGCCACGGTCTCCACCTTCTCCATGACCTTCACCGATGCGTCCAGGAATACTTTGCCGCGGGCCTTGATTTCGATATAGTTTGACGGCATCTTCCCGACATGCCTTTTTGCGCCGTGAAAATTCATGAGTATGGGTTCCAGGGCCGCGCGCAGGTGTCCGTAGCAGTCCGGGCACCCCAGCTTACCCGTGCGCTTGTAATCGACGAACGAGGTCCCGCAGCTCTTACAGACAGTCGCGTCCACCATGTCGCGGGTTTCATCGACGTCCAGGAACGAGAGCATGTCGGGGACCGTGAGGGTGAAGTTCGACAGCTTCGAGTTGAGACCGATCTCACGCGCGCAGCCTTCGCAAAGGTGCAGCTCCGACTTCACGTTCTTGATGATCTCGGTGAGATGTACGGTCGCCTCGTTGTTTTTACACTTTTCACACTGCATGGTGTACCGGTCCAGGCGCACTCAATTCCTTGAAAGCAGGCCGGCGTTTTAATTTGCCGCAGAAGCGCGGCATACGCTGACCTTCGTATAGTGTACCAAACTACAGGGTATTTGTCCACTAAAATAATGGGGGGCGACATAAGCCGGTATTAGCGCACAAGCCGCGGGTTTCGCCCGCGGCTTGTGGATAACTGAAGCCGGAAGGTGTTACAGCGTGGGGATATTCTTTACCCGCTTCTCCTTCGTTTCCTGCTGCTGCTTCTCGATGCGCTCTTTCTCGAGCCGCGCGGCTTCCGCCGCATCGCGTTCGGCCTTTTCGCGCTCGGCCTTTTCGCTCGCCAGCCGGTCGGCGGCAGCGCGTTCCGCCATGCCGCGGGCGCGGAGGTCGGCCTCGTCTTTCAGGCGGCGCTCTTCTTCTTTCTTACGGCGCTCCTCTTCCTTCTTTTTATCGGCCTCCTTGTCCTTGTCGTCCCTGGGCGCGATCACCACCTCCTGGAACTCCTTGCGGACCGATTCGTTGAGTCTTTCCGCGGGCTTGATATCCTTGACCTCTTCTCGTATCTTGCGGACTTCCTCGACCTTGAGCGCCTTAACCTCGATGGTCTTCTTCTCCTCGACCATCTTCTTGATGTCCTTTTTCTCGACGGTGACGGTCTTGTTCACCTCGACCACGGACTCGATTTCGGCGATCACTTTCCCGTCCTGGACCGGGTTCACCTTGATCGTGCCGGAGATGACGTCGATGCGCGAGGTTTCGCTGTCGGCCGTCACCTTGAAGCTGGTGCCGCGCACCGCGGCGATGGTGGTCGGGGACGCGACCTCGAACTTGTCGCCCTTCTGGAGCTTGGATACTGTCACGAACATGCGTCCCTCTGAGATTTCGATCCTGGAGTCGCCCCCCGCGCCACCGAACAGGGTGGCGAGCTTTACCAGGGAGGATTCATTGATCCTGATCACCCCGCTCACGCCGTAGGTGAGGTCGACCAGCGACTCGACACCCGTCTTGATGGTGTCTCCCTGGGCGACGGCCTCGCCCGTTTTCGCAGCGCGGTCGCCCTTCTCCGAAACGATCTTCACATCCCCCACCGCGGACTGGATGCTGACGGTCACGGCCTCGTTCGCTTTCTTGGAACACGCGGTGCCGTACAGCATTACACCGGCGCACACAATCGCAATAATGGCTCGCCTCATCTCTATATCTCCTCTATAAAGTGTACTGTCTTCCAATCATGGTACCCTTAACTGGATTACCCGGATTTTCGGAACTTGTACAGTATTTTTCAATCATTTTAAATCGTTGACGCGCTTTATTTCCGCATCAGCGCCATACATAGCGTTTTGACAGGGAGAAAATATACAAAAATGGTTGCGATATCAAGAACCGGCGCTAAAATTCGCCAAAAATAGGGTCATCACACGGCGAAATGTGCGATTTTCTCCGCACGGACCCGGGGAGCATACAATGCCATTAATATCATGGGACGAAAAATACTCCGTTGGATTTGACCTCATCGACGAGCAGCACAAGAGGCTTTTCGACCTGACGAACGGGCTGCACGACGCCGTCATGGTGCGCTCCGCCGATTCCGCCATGGGCAGGTCGCTCAGGGACCTGGTCGAGTACACCGTGTACCACTTCGCCGCCGAGGAAGAGCTCATGCGCGCGAACAACTACCCGACCTTCACCGAGCACAAGGCCCTTCACGATGCCCTCACCAGGCAGGCTGCCGATTTCAAGGACCAGGTCGAAGCCGGCAAAAAGGTGTCCTCGCTGGCCTTTATGCAGTTTCTCCGTGAATGGCTCACGCGCCACATCATGGAGGTGGATAGCGCGCTGGGCGCATTCCTCGCGTCAAAGGGCAGGGGCTAAGGCGCATCGGACCCAGAAGGGCTGCTTCGCGGCCGGTGGGAGCCCCGGCGGCAACCCGCCCGTCGTGCGCGCGTCCCCGGTCCGGGAACCCTGTCCCGGGACCTGCATGGAAAACGACCGGTATATCGGACACCACTCATTCTGGTTGACTTTTCCCCCCGGCCCTGTAAAAACTTCACTGTTCCGATCGCCCGGTTACCCTTACGTTCCGGATTCGCGCGCGGAAATGCGGGGAGCGACCGATGCGCTGGCGCGTTATGCGGTATACCGGGGCGCGGCCGTACGATCGATCGCCGCACACGCGGCAGGGATGCCCGGAACGACACTCGAAGGGGAGCGATGCGATGACGACACAGGCGATCCAGGACCTCTATCCCGGGGTATACAGTCACTGGCACGGATGCGGCCGCCGCGCGGCCGACGGGTAACCGGGCTTCATGGCGCTCCCGGTTCAAAGAAGCGCGCTGGCGGTAATCGCGCCGGTCGCGGGGTCCGCGCTGTTGACGGCCGTCGCGGCGGCGGTACTGTGGACAGCGGGCGGCGAACCTTCCCTGTCGTATAACGTCCTGATCCTTGCATGCGCCGCGGCGTGTTTCTGCATGAGCTATCTCTTCATGACGCGCACCTGGCGGCGCAGGAGGAAGGCGCTCGAAGCCCCCTTCCCCGCGGAACACGAGCGGCTTCTCCGCGCCCACGTCGCCTACTACGAGGCCCTTTCGCAGGACGAGCGCGCGCGCTTCCGCCGCGAGGTCCAGGTCTTCCTGGCCGAGCATCCCGTCCTGGGCGTGGGCACCGACGTGGACGAGCGCGTCCGGGTGCTCGTCGCCGCGAGCGCCGTGATTCCGCTCTTCGCGATCCCGGACCGGGAGTATCCCGACGTCGGGGAAATTCTCATCTACCCTTCCGACTTCGACGACGACTTCAACTTCACGCGGTCGCCCGACGAGATGATGGGAATGGTGACCAGCGACAGCTCGGCGGTGATACTCGCGAAGCCGGCGCTCCTGGAGGCCTTCAGGGGACGCGCGCGGATGCACGTGGGAATCCACGAGTTCGTCCACAAGCTCGACAACGGCGAGGGGGGGATCGACGGCGCGGTAGAGGCGCTGGCCGACCGCGCGACGCTCGCCCGCTGGAAAGAAATTTCCAGGCGGGAGATCGATGCGCTCGAACGCAGGGAGTCCGATATCGACGACTACGCGCTCTCCGCGGATTCCGAGTTCTTCCCCGTACTCGCCGAATATTTCTTCCAGGATCCCGCCGCGTTCGCGCGCCTGCACGGCGAGCTGTACGAGGTCATGATGAAAATATTCCGGCAAGACCCGCGCGCGATTCTGGGCGCGTACACCCCGCACACCGGTACCGCGAACCGGCGCCGCCGGCCGGGGAGGCTTTGAGAGGCGTGGAATGGAGAGGTGGGGATTGAAGAGATTAAGGAAAAAAGTCGGATTAACCGCGAATGCACGCGAATGAACGCGAATCAAAATATTAGCGTTTATTCGCGTCTATTCGCGGTTGCCACGCTGATACCGGGGCATGGGGATTCATGAAAGTATTGACTCCCGCGCTGAAGTTTACGAATATTATTCGAGTCCGCCAATCCAGCCCGGGGCACCGGCGGGATTGGTCCGATTCGCTGACATGCGGAGAAGATAAAATTGGCACCAGATACTAAACTGGAAAAGAGCCTGATCATCACCGCGCCCGACGGCGCGAAATCCGAACTCACCGTATACGAAAGCGGGAACGACCGCGCGCCCGTGTTCCTGTGCGTACCAGCCCTGGGTGTCCGGGCGCGCTTCTACGAGCCGCTTGCGCGGGCGCTCGTGTCCGCCGGGTTTAACGCCTCCTGCACCGAGCTCAGGGGGACGGGAACCAGCTCGGTACGCCCGGCCCGCGGCGTCGATTACGGTTATGAGACCGTGGTCTCGCTCGATATTCCCACGGCGATCGATGCATTAAAGGAAAAGTTTCCCGAGGCTCCGATATACCTGCTGGGCCACAGCATGGGAGGTCAACTTGCCACCCTCATGCTCGCCGCGCATCCTGACCGGGCCGACGGCCTCGCCCTCGTCGCGACGTCCTCGGTGTACTGGAGGAGTTACCCGTTCCCGCACAACCTGCGCACGCTGCTGGGGACACAGTTTATCAGAATCGTCGCGCGCATCGCCGGATACCACCCGGGGGCGCGTCTTGGTTTCGGAGGGAACGCCGCGCGCACCCTCATGACCGACTGGGCGCGCCAGGCGCTCTCTGGCAGGTACAGGCCGAAGGGAGCGCCGCTCGATTACGAGCAGGCGTTGGAGAACATGGCGAAGCCGGTGCTCGCCGTCTCGCTCGAGGGGGACTTCCTCGCGGCGCGCGGCGCCGTGGACCACCTGTGCGGGAAACTGAGGCGCGCC
Source organism: Spirochaetota bacterium (assembly GCA_004297825.1). NCBI lineage: Bacteria > Pseudomonadati > Spirochaetota > Spirochaetota bacterium. Next base: position 27,197 of record SCSX01000050.1, on the reverse strand, counting down.
GCGATCACGCGATTGCACATAACGCTCGAAGGCCCGCGCGGACCCGGGGGCCCGCATTTCGACTGGGTGAAGAACCCCGCCCAGGCGGTCCGGCTCATCTCCGAATGGGTACGATCTTTGAATAAATAGAGAGGGATTTCATGAAGAAAACACGCATCGTGCTTGGATTCGCGCTGGTCGCGGCAGTGCTCGTATCGGCCCCCGAACCGCTTCTCTCGGTTTCCAAAAAAGACATCGCCCTGGACCTGCTGCGGCGTTACTCGCCCACGGGCCTCTACATCATCGATGAATACATGAAGGCGCCCACGAGCTTCACGATTGGCGGGTCGAGCATGACGGTGAGCCGCACCGATTTCGGGATTTACGTCGAGGGCTCCCGGGCCGCCGAGATCGTCAAGTCGCTCAACACCACGGTCCACGAGACCTGCCACGGCTACACGAGCACGATGGCGCTCGTCTACCAGCAGCAGAGCGGCGCGCCCGCCGACGGCCAGTTCCTGTGCTACTATGTGGGCGGAACGCAGGCGGTCCCGGTGCGCGTGACGAAGGTGTTCCGGACGCAGGAGATGGCGAAGACCTTCACGAAGTCGCAGAAGAGCTACAGGTTCAACACGTACGTAAATAGCTCGTCGGCGGACCTGGGCTCCCAGGTGCACGGCGCGTACGGCCTCATGGACGAGCTGAACGCCTACTACCACGGGACGAGGACCTCGCTCAACCTGCTTCCTTATTACAAGAACGAGCTTCCGCTTTCGTCCACGACATGGAACGCGTTTTTCCAGGACGTGAACGGCACCTACTACGCGGGCCTAGAGTTCACGCTCTACATCGCGAAGTATCTCCAGTACGCGAAGGCGAAGTACCCGGACGTCTTCGCCGGCATCGTAGGGAACCAGGCGTTCCGCCTCGCCTATTCGCGTATCAGCGCGAACTGGCGCGCGCTCATCCAGGAATATTTCGCCACGAAGGAAGAGATCTACAATTCCCTGCGCGCCGCCGGCTACAAGGTGAACGAGACCGGGAACATGCTCATGATCACCGACCCGTCCGGCAGGGGCACGGGAACCGGCAACTTCATGGACGTGTACGCGCAGCTACAGAAAGAGCTGGAGGACCCGGAGATGCAGTCGATGCTCGCGATGATTTCGCAGTAAACTTAATAGCCCATCTCCTTTCAAGCTTTCAGTGAGGGCGCCTTTCATGGGAGATTGGGAGAAGTCCACCAAGGACTCACCTCACCCCCGGCCCCTCTCCCACGGGAGAGGGGTGACGCGGTGGATGCGTTAAGTCTTTGTTAAAGACCTCCTTAAATAGGAAAGCATCGTATTGCGCAAACAATGAGCAAAGACGTTGATTCAACAAGTATCCGATGCAGCAGCAACTCCGCTGAAAGCAGTTCTCGTGACATTGTTGAGCTGGGAACAAGACCTGGATCGCCGCGCCAGCGGCAAACCTTCTCAGCCCGCTGCGATGGACAGGATGTCCAAGTGCCGGGCGCGCGACAGGAGGTCGCGTCTGCGCCCGGCTTTGAGCCGAGTCCGGCACAGCCGGCGAGGCGAGTTCGGGCGTCAGCCGCTCCGGCGTTTGAGGAGCGCGGAGAGTGGGAGCCACGAGGGAGAGAGGCCGCGAAGGCCTTTCTCCCTCGTGAAAGCACCCCCTGTCAGGGGACTGAGATGCAACGCCATTAGGCCTCCCCCGTAGCGCACACGGGATGTGCTAGGATAACTCGCGACCGCCCCAACTTCACCTCTTCATCGACATCCTTCCAATCCCATCCATGTGCGAAGCAAACGCCCCATACCCGTTCTTCTTGATGAACTGAATGCATTTGCCCCTGTCGGAGCGAAGAATGAATCCGATTACTTTCGAGATCGGGTTATTAAACTGTTTGCATTCCATGGGATCGCTGAACGTCGCGCAGTCGGCACAGCTTGTGTAGCCGTTCTCGATGCAGCATTTTCTCACGCCGCACCAGGTGGCCTTTTCGTTTCCCGCGCACCCGGGGCATTTGCCTTTTGAATACTTTCCGCAATTTTCACAATAGAGCCCACAGTAGGCTATGGTGGCGGCTTTCGATTTCGGCTGATTTTTTTCCATGATTATCTCATCTCCTCGCCCTGAACGAGTCACACTATATACATCATAAGCCATTCGGCGATGAGCGACGGCTTGACCGCTCCTTCCGCACTTACCGTGTGCGTCACCGTAACGAGCACCTTCCCGTTTTCTTTCTCTTCGATGCCGGCGAGTTTCATCACACTTTGAATCTTCGATCCGGACGGCACGGGTCCGACAAATCTCACTTTGTTGAAGCCGTAGTTGATCACCGCCTTGCAGCCCTCGGCAATCCACGTATCCGTGCTGGACAGCCTCGTAAGCATGGAAAGGGTAAGGAATCCGTGCGCAATGGTACGGCCATAGGGTCCCGACCCGGCCTTCTCGGGATCGACGTGTATGAATTGATGGTCCTCGGTGCAATCGGCGAACTGGTTGATCCTTTCCTGGGAAATTTCAACCCAGTCGCTTTTTTTCTCTTCCCCGATCATTTCCTTTAGTTGTGCCACGGGCGCTACGGTGAATGCCATGAAAACCTCCTATTATTATTATTTTACCCGACGAATTGTCGCCTTCTCCCGCGATTCACCTGAATTTCTTCTTTATATCCTTCTTCAAATCCCTGGCCTTGTCTTCCGCTTTATCGACGGCCCCCCCTTTCATCGTGTCGATCTCGGCATCGATCTTGTCCCACGGGATCGGGAAGGTCTTCTTCACCGGGACGGAGATGCTCGTTTCCAGCGTAAAGCTTCCGATCAGGATGTTCACGAATACCTTTGCATCGACGGTTACGGTTTCGGGACGCTTCCCGGCAAGCTTGAAGAGCGCCGATGCGGGAAGCGAGAGATCGATTTTCTCTATCGCCGAATCCTTTCCCTTGAGGCGGAGGAATTTCTTGTGCTCGATTGACGTGGTCTTGTCCCTGTCGAGGTAGATGTCCGCCTCGACCCGGTCCAGCACGACGTCGTCCTCCGTGGGATTGGTGATTTTCAAAAAGAGGTCGAAATCCGCCTGTTTGGGTGCGATGCCGTTGAATTCGATCCTGTTCAGCTTGAGGTCATTGAGCTCGAACTTGCATTTCTCGATGTTTTTCCGGGCCCGGATGTTCTGGTCGACGGTTCCGCACGAGAGCATGGCCGCACACGCGGCGAGCACCATAAAAAGAAGCGTTTTTCTCATTGCATTCTCCTTATCTCGCAATGCCGAAAATAGTTATATACTATGAACAAAAGTCAATTGGAATTCCGCGACACTATGCGCGTTTTCCGCTGAATTCAAGGGCGATACGCAGGTTATCATAAAAGCCCCTTGACATCGTCCGCACGCGCCGTTCAATCGTGTATCGGACCCGGCGGATCGCCTTTGCATTGCGGCGTCCATGGTTGCCGGGACATCACCGTAACCGGAAACACGCATGTTTACCCTCATCCACACCAGCGATGAATTCATCGTAATAAGCAAGAAGGCCGGGGTGTCCTTTCACGGGGACGATACGGCGATGTCCCTTGACGACGCGATCCGCGCCCAGCTTGGCATCACGGAACTGTACGCCCTGCACCGCCTGGACAACCTCACCTCTGGGCTCCTGGTCTTCGCGCGTACGCGCGCGGCCGTACGGGAGCTCGCGGCCCAGTTCCGCCTGCGCCAGATCGAGAAGTTCTACCTGGCGATCGGCGGGTCGCATCCCAAAAAGAAGCAGGGGCTCGTCATGGGCGATATGAAAAAGGGCCGCAACGGGACCTGGATCCTGGCGCATACCCATGCGCGCCCGGCGATCACCCGCTTCTACAGCACATCCTTGCAGCCGGGCCTCCGGCTTTACCTGGTCCGCCTCTACACCGGGCGTACCCACCAGATCCGGGTGGCGCTCAAGTCCGTAAGCGCCCCGGTCCTGGGGGACACTCAGTATTGTAAAAAGATACCAGTGGGAATAGAGCCCGACAGGGGATACCTGCACTCTTACGCCCTCGCCTTCACGCTGGGCGGGGTGCGATATAAATTCATCAACCCGCCCGACGAGGGACGCTATTTTCTTTCTACAGAATTCAAGGAGGCGCTTGCGCGCCTGGGAGAGGATCCGTGGACGCTGAAATGGCCGGGGAGGATGGAATCACATTAGACTTGTTACGCAGCTCAATTTGTTACGGGGTATAAGGGGCGAATCCCCTTATACCCCGTAGGGTTCCCTGCGAGCGCGAGACGGCAGTTTCGCAACAAGTCCATTAATCGTTGACAAATTGTTATGATGTATACAGTTATTATATTCACATTGAGGTGCCCGGGGACGCCCGTAACGTGCACGGCATCGGGTGCAGTGGAGCGACATGATGGGCTTAAAGGCCGAACTAAGATTACAGAAAGACTTCGCATCGCCGCAGCTTGAAGCGCTCCTGGGCATCTACTACACGGCGTCGATGATTAAAAAACGGGCGGACACGTTTTTCGGAGACTTTGGTCTCACCGACGTGCAATACAATCTTATGAACCTGCTCCATTACGAAAGCGGCCCCAAGGGCGGCATCAGCCAGGCACAGCTTGGCGAAATGATGATGGTCAACCGCGCGAATGTGACCACCCTGATCGACCGGATGGAGAAGTCGGCCCTGGTGGTCCGCACCACCCACAAGACCGACCGCAGGCTTAAAATCGTCAAGCTGACACCAAAGGGCGAAAAGCTCTTCCTGAAAGTGAGACCGTTCTATATCAAGCAGATAAATATGGCGATGTCGTCCCTTGACGAATCCGAGCTTAAGGTCCTCGACCGGATGCTGGAAAGGGTGCGCAACAACGTCAGGGACCCAAAATGACAGGATGTGTATGCGGAGCCTGGTGATCGCAACAGACCCCGTATGAACTGCCTGATCCTGCGTTTCCTCCCGGTGTCCGTATGCCTCCCGGGATAGCATATTATTCAAGGAGAATCGCATGAAAACCAGAATCACGGAATTGTTCGGGATCAAGTATCCGATCGTCATGGCGGGGATGAGCTGGATCAGCACCCCCGAAATGGTGGCCGCAGTGTGCAACGCCGGGGGCATAGGGATACTCGCCACGGGACCGCTCAACAAGGACACCACCCGCGCGGCCATCCGCCGGATTCGCGAGCTCACCAACAAGCCCTTCGCCGCCAACACCACCCTCATGTTTCCCGGTTCTAAGGAGAACGCCGAGGTGATGCTCGAAGAGAAGGTGCCGGTCATCAACTTCGCGCTGGGCAAGGGAGACTGGCTGTGCCGCGCGGCTCATAGTTACGGCGGAAAGGTTGTCGCCACGGTGGTAATGGAAAAGCACGCGGTGGCCGCGCAGGCGCAGGGCTGTGACGCGGTGATCGCGACCGGCCACGAGGCGGCGGCGCACGGGGAAGAGGTCACCACTATGCTGCTGGTTCCCTCGATCGCGAAAGCGCTGAAGATTCCCGTGATCGCCGCGGGCGGCATCGCCGACGGCAGGGGTCTCGCGGCCGCGCTGTCGCTGGGGGCAGAGGGGGTCTCCATGGGCACCCGTTTCATGACCACGAAGGAAAGTCCCCTGCACCAGAACTTCAAGGACCTGGCGCTGCAAAAGACCGTGTACGACACCCTTTTCTCCAAGCGTTTCGACGGCATCTTCTGCCGCATCATGGACGCCCCCGGCGCGCGCAGGCAGCTCAGGGCCGGCCTCAACCCGATCCAGCTATTAAAAGCGCTGCCCAATTCGAGCTTCATAGCCAAGCAGATGCGCATGCCCTATCTGAAGATGTTCTTCGGCGTGCTCTTCTCCGGATGGAAGACTTCGAAACAACTCGCGTACATGGCCAACGCGTTCGACATGATGAGCCGCGCGACCATGGACGGCGACGTCAAGGGTGGAATTCTCCCCGTCGGCCAGTCAACGGGCCTGGTGGAAGACCTTCCGACCGTGAAGGCGCTTCTGGACCGGATGGTCAGGGAAGCGGAGGATGTAGCCAAGGCGGTAGTTAAAAAGATGGCGTAAAGAAACGGATGCGCAACGCGGACGGGGCTTCGAGCGCTCAGTGAGGCGGTCAGGTCCCCGCCGTCCGCATCCCCAAGGGGGATTATCATGTCTATCACGTTTACGAAGGAACACAATACGGTCGCACTGGTCACCATGGATTCTGGGGAGAACCGCCAGAATCCGGAGTTCATGAGCACTATGGCCGCCGTCCTGGACGAGATCGAGGCCGATGAGTCGTTCAAGTCAGTGGTGCTGTGCTCGAAACACGAAAAGTTCTGGTCGGTGGGGATCGACGTCGAATGGATGGGGGGGGTGCTGGCAGCGGGCAAAAAGCAGGAGGCGCGCGATTTTGTCTACTCGCTCAACGCTCTTTCAAAGCGCATGCTGACCTATCCCATGCCCCTGATCGCCGCCATCGGGGGACATACGTTCGGTGACGGGGCCATGCTGGCCCTCTGCTGCGATTTCCGCTTTATGAAGACCGACCGGGGCTTTTTCTGCTTCCCCGAGGTGGATATCAACATTGCCTTCATGCCGTCCATGCTGGATATCATCAGGAAGACGATACCCGCATGGTTCATGGAGGAGATGATTCTCACCGGCCGCAAGGTGGGGGCGAAGGAGCTCGAGGATCTCCACATCGTACGGAAGGCCTGCGCCAACGAGGAGGAGCTTCTCAGGGAGTCGCTGGCATTCGCCGCGACCTTCGCCAAGCCCAGGGGAATCTTCGCCGAACACAAGAAAAGGATGTATAAGTCATCCATTGACCTTATGGACAGCGAGGACCCGGCTTTTATCGAGCCCCTCAACCTGACCGCGTAACGGATACTACGCTTTCCGGTTTCGCCAACAACCCCGCCCGCTGCGGGGTTGTTTTTCGTGTGCCGCTGTACCTATGCGAAGCATTTTTGCGCAGGTGCCTTTCAAGGGGGATGAAGAGATGACGGCAATAGAAGATGATCCCGCATCCTGGAAAATTTAAATGGTTTCCTGGCGGTGCCCTGTATATCGGACCCCCGATCTTTCAAAGAAATCCTGTATGGAATTTTTCCGATTTCGAGTACATGTTTACGGAATTGTGCTTGCACTATTCGGAATTCCGTCGTTATTACATCCAGAGTGACTGACCATTACGTGCTGGAGACGACATGCGCCAGTATAAATTTCTCTACTACCCCTATCAACTCTACAAATATCTCGTCTACATGCCGCTGCTCGTTGCGTCCACGATTTTCTGCGGCACGTTCGCGGCGCTTCTGGCGATATTCGTGGGTCCCCGGACCGGGAGCTTCATGGGGATCGTCTGGTCGCGCTTCAACTGCCTGGTGACGCCCATGCCCGTGCGTGTCTTCGGGAAGGAGAATATCGACCCGAAACGGTCGTACATTCTCGCCGTGAACCACCAGAGCCAGTTCGATATCTTCGTGATGTACGGCTTCTTCCCCCAGGATTTCCGCTGGGTCATGAAGGCGGAACTGCGCAAGGTCCCCTTCCTGGGTTATTCATGCTACAAGATAGGGCACATCTTCATAGACCGCAAGAACACGCAGGCGGCGCTCGAGCAGATCAACGCCGCGAAGAAGCGCATCACCGGCGGTACGAGCGTCATCTTCTTCCCCGAGGGAACGCGCTCCTACTCGGGCGAGCTGGGCGAGTTCAAGAAGGGCGCCTTCAAGTTCGCCCTGGACATGGGGCTCCCGGTGCTTCCCGTCACGATCATCGGGACGCGGAACGTGCTCCCCAACAACTCGATCGATCTTTTCCCCGGCAGGGCGGTCATGGCCATCCACAAACCTATCGAGACCGCGGGCTACCACGACGCCAACATCCAGGAGCTCATGGACCTCACGAAGGCATCCATCCAGAAGGGGCTGGACGAGTACGGGAAGAAATAGGATGCTTCAAAGAAATGGAGATAGGGATCAATCCCCCTATCACCCATTCTTACACCCGTCGAATCTCGACTTTTAATCAAATAAACCTCCCCACCCCTTGCTTGCGCGGACTTCCGTGTCTATGTTAATACATTCTTATGGGAACCGGGTCTTTGCGCAATGAGCCCCGTTTTCGCGTGAGCCTTATTAATCTTAATCCAGTCGAGAGAGAGAACATGATGAAGAAACCATTATTGATACTGACGCTCATGCTTACCGGCTTCTCCTGCGCCACGTCGGATATCGCCGTCGACAAGTCGCAGATCAAGTCCATCAAGTCGATCGCGGTGCTGCCGTTCACCACGCAGGCCGCGATTCCCGCGGACGTGCTCAGGGAGGCCGAGGCCGCCATGAAGGCCGCCGTGATCGCGGCCGGGTTCCGTCTCGTGGAGCGCGACAACATGGAGGCGCTCCTTAAAGAGAAGGAGCTGAGCATGTCCGGCATCACCGGAGAAAGCGCCGCGGCACTGGGAACTCTCCTGGGGGCCGATGCGCTCCTTACCGGGATCGTGAACGCGAACGAGGAGACGACACGTCCCGTCAAGGACGAGAAGACCGGCGTCGTCGCCGACCAGAAATTCATGCGCTTCCAGGTGGCCCTGCGGCTCACCAGCGTGAAGAACGGGGCTATCGTGATGAGCATGCAGAACCTCATGCCCGAGAGGCAGCAGGACCCGGCGTTCCTGGGATACGCCTCGCTCGCCGCCTACAGGAACATGACGATGAACGGGATGCGCGAAGACTTTGTGAAGGCCGCGGGAAAGAAAAAGTAGCGCGCGCCCGCGCAGCCCGGATTCACCACATCGCCGAACCTGTGCCTGCGGGGACGCGCGCTGACTTCGTCGGCGCGTGAGGATGTGAACGCGCAGATGGCTGCCGGCATTGCTGGTTCTCCTGAATTTTGAAAAACCCTTGCCGCATGGGGAAATTTGATCGACAGTTGGTTGCTTTTTATCGACCATCTGTGTTTCCGGCACATCCTCCCCCTTGAGGGGGGAGGACAGAGGTGGGGGTGAAAAGCGATTATAATCTCAGGCATTGGGGATTTACTTCCTCATCACCCTCCCCTAACCCCTCCCCTCAAGGGAGGGGAATCGATTTCTGGGAGCCCTTTCTATGCCCTTAACCTCGCTCACGAAGAGACGCAACCTGCACATCATACTCCCCCGCGTTCATCGGCTCGGTGATCGCGTACCTGGACCGCGTGAACATCGCCTACGCCGCGCTCACGATGAACGCGGACCTGGGGTTCTCGGCGCAGGTGTTCGGGATGGGGGCGGGAATATTCTTCGCCGGGTACGTGCTCTTCGAGGTCCCGGGGGCGCTGGTCGCCGAGCGCTGGAGCCCGCGCGCGTGGATCGCGCGCATCATGCTCACCTGGGGCGCGATCTCGGTCTTCATGGCGTTCATCCATACCGAGTGGCAGTTCTACCTCGTGCGCTTCCTGCTGGGCGCGGCAGAGGCGAGCTTCTACCCGGTCGTGTACGCGAGCGTGATCCCGCGCTGGTTCACCGCTGCCGAGCGCCCCCGCGCGATCGCCCTCATGCTCACCTCGCTGCAGGTATCGGCGATCGTGGGCTCTCCCGTCGCGGGGTGGTTGCTGGACATACGCTTCGCGGGACTCGCCGGGTGGCAGCTCCTCTTTGTCGCGGAGGCGGTCCCCGCCCTTATTTTCGGGGGGCTGATATACTTCTGGCTTCCCGACCGCCCCTCCCAGGCATCATGGCTTTCCGATGAAGAGAAGCACTTGCTCGAGGAATCGTACCGTCGCGAGACCGATGCTAAGCTCGCCGCGCGGAAATACTCGGTCCTGGAGGCGCTCAGGGACCCGGAGGTGCTCAAGCTCTGCTTCATTTATTTCCTGTGGATCACGGGCTTCTGGGGCTTCAACTACTGGATGCCCACGGTCCTGAAAGACGTCTCCGGCTGGTCGAACCTCGCGATAGGCGGGCTCATCGCCATTCCCATGGGTCTTTCCCTCGCGGCGATGGTGTGGATCGGGAGCTCATCGGCGCGGACGGGCGAGAAGCGCTGGCACGGCGCGATCCCCGTCTTCATTGGCGCGATCGGCATGGGCGTGGGCGTGTTTATTGAAGAACCCATGGTCAACTTCGCCTTCGTGTGCGTATCGGCGATCGGGGTGTTCGGCGCGTTCGGGGTCTGGTGGTCGTATCCCACGAGCTTCCTGTCCGGGGCGGCCGCGGCGGGGGCCGTAGGGCTCATCAATTCCTTCGGCAATATCGGCGGCTACGTGGGTCCGTACCTTACCGGCTTCGTCAAGGACATGACCGGAAGCTACCGCGGGGCGTACGTGTACCTCGCGTGTTCGCTTTTTGCGGCGGGGGTGTTGATGTTAACTTTGAGGAAGAGGCTTCCGGGTTCCACAGTGTGAGCGTTCTTCCGCGGGCGCTTTTCAAGGGAGATGGGGAGATAACGTTCTCGATGAAGGGGCGGATTCGAATCTGCGCCTCCATCGAGACCGTTTACACCGTCCTCCCCGCATGATCGCCTTCATGTATCGCTTCCAGCAATCGCCGGGGGCTTTTCGCGTCGCCCACGGTCAGGCAGGGGATGCCCATGCCTTTCAGGATTTCCTCGAGAGCGTTGTCCGGCTTCGCACCCATTGCCGTGATCACCGATGCGGCCGGCAGGGTTTTTTCTTCCTCGTCCTTTTTAAATGAAACAGAACCTTCTTCGATCTTCGTCACCCTGGCGCTGACGATGATCGTTCCCCCGCCCTCTTTTATTCTTTTATGGAGAAAGAACCCGTGGGCCGTGTGCTTGCCTACCGGGTAACGGGGCTGCATCTCGACGATGGTGCAGGGAACGCCGCGCGCTTCGAGGAAGTCCGCCGTTTCCATTCCCACGTACCCCGCGCCCAGGATGACGACGGGGCCGCTTACCGCGGCCTTTTCCGTCAGGACGTCGCGTGCGTCGAAAACGTTTGAGCCCTTGATGCCGGGAATATTCGGCGTTGAGGGATACGCGCCCGCGGCGAGGATCACCGCATCGGGCTTGTGTTGATCGAGCAACTCCCGCGTGACTTCCCGGCCGAACTGAATGTTAACTTTTCCATTAGCCAGTTGCCGAATCGCCCAGTCGATCCAGGTCCAGAAAACTTTTTTGTGGGGCGGCCTGGTTGCCGACTGGAGCTGGCCGCCCGGTTCGGCTTCCTTTTCGAAGACCTGGACCGCATGCCCGCGGCCCATTGCCGCGAGCGCGGCGGAGAGCCCCGCCGGTCCCGCGCCGACCACCCAGATCTTTTTTGCCGGGTCAGCTTTTGGCGGCGCGCCCTTGTATTCCCTCCCGACCTCCGGGTTGAAGGTACACGTAGTCGATTTCATCTCGAAGCTCAGGCGCTCGATGCAGCCCTGGTTGCAGGACACGCACTGCCGGATATCGTCGAACCTTCCGGCCTTCACCTTGTTCACGAAATCGGGATCGGTCAGGTGCTGCCTGCCGAAGCTGATCAGGTCCGCGTCTCCGCGGGCGAGCGCATCCTCCGCCAGGTGCGGATCGGTGATCCGCCCGACTCCTATGACCGGCACCTTTACAACTTCCTTCAGGGCCCTGGCGCGGAAGAGGTTGAAACCGGCGTCCGTGTCCATGGAGGCGATGCTGAGGTTCCCCGGCGTCGAATACACGCCCACGGAGGCGTGAATGGCGTTAACGCCCGCGGCGACGAGGCGCGGGGCAAGACGCTTCATGAATTCGAGGTCGTATCCGCCGCGGATGAGCTCATCGGTCGACACCCGGATGAGGACGGGGAAATCTGGTCCCACTTCTTTGCGAACGGCTTCCGCGATCTCGAGGGCGAAACGCATCCTGTTTTCCTCGGAGCCGCCGTAGGCATCGGTTCGCTGGTTTGAAAAGGGGGACAGAAACTGCGTGATCAGGTAGCCGTGGGCGCCGTGGATCTCCACGGCATCGAATCCGGCTGTCTTCGCGCGGCCCGCCGCCTTCGCGTAGGCGTCGATCACGACGGCGACGCGCTCCAGGCTCATCGCCTCGCAGGGCTGGCCCAGGATGACGCTCGGGATGCCGGACGGCGACTCGGGCTTCCCGCCGGCAGCCGCCTCGAAGCTTTCCCGGCCGGCATGGTGGAGCTGGAGGGCCGTCCTGCCCCCTTCGCGGTGAATGGCCTCGGGAATTTTCGCGAGGCTCGGAATGAGGTCGTCGCTCCAGGCGCCAATCTCGTTGGGGAATCCCTTTCCGCGCGGGGTAACTGCACAGGCCTCCGAAATAATGAGCCCCGTCCCTCCCCTCGCCCGCCGGGCAAGATAGGCCGCGAGTCGTTCGGTCACGGTTCCGTCGGTATTTCCGTACCCGGTCGCGATGGCGGGCATGACCGTCCTGTTAGCCAGGGTCATGCCATTTATTGTGATAGGCTCGAATAATTTTTCCATTTTCATTTGATTCCTTTTTTGGCGATGTAATTCGCGAGGTCGGCGACCCTGCAGGAATAGCCCCATTCGTTGTCGTACCAGGTGACGAGCTTGGCCATGTTCTTCTGTATCACCTGGGTGAACTCGAGGTCCACGATCGAGGAATAGGGATTGCCCTTGAAGTCCGACGACACAAGCCTCCGGTTCTCGCACGCCATGATTCCCTTGAGGGAGGCGCGGGACGCCTTGACGAGCGCGTCCCTGAGCTCCTCCGTCGTGGTATCCTTCGCGAGCAACACCGAAAGGTCCACCACCGATACCGTGGGCGTGGGTACGCGCAGGGAGTATCCGTCTATGCGTCCCTTGAGCTCCGGGAGGACCAGGGATACCGCCTTGGCCGCCCCCGTCGTGGTCGGGATGATGTTGAGCGCCGCCGCACGTGCGCGCCGCAGGTCCTTGTGCGGAAGGTCGAGGATCCTCTGGTCGTTGGTGTAGGAATGCACCGTGGTCATCCAGCCCTTCTCTATCCCGAAGGCGTTGTGCATCACCATGGCCGGGGGCGCGAGGCAGTTCGTGGTGCAGGAGGCGTTCGATATCACATGATGCTTCGACGGTACGTAGTTGCCGTGATTCACGCCCATGACGATGGTGATGTCCTCGTCCTTCGCCGGGGCCGATATGATCACCTTCTTCGCCCCGCCGTGCATATGGGCCGACGCCTCCGCCTTCGCCAGGAAGAGACCGGTCGATTCCACCACGAGATCCGCTCCCACGTCGTCCCAGGGGATGCTCGCCGGGTCCCGCATCTTGAAGCTCTTTATCGTCTGGCCGTTTATCACGAAGGCGTCCTTCTTTACTTTGATATCCCCCGCGAACTGGCCGTAGTTAGTATCGAACTGGAACAGGTGCGCATTCGTTTCAACGTCGAAGAGATCGTTTATCGCGACCACCTGAAGGGTCTTGCCATGGCGCTCCATGATCGCCTTTAACACCTGCCGTCCGATCCGGCCGAAGCCGTTGATTCCCACGCGTATCATAATGGCCTCCTGTTAATTGTCATCGAGCCGGTATTTATGGGCCACGAGCAGGTCGTAGTCGGTTTGCAGAACCTGGTGAAGACGCGCGTTGTCGAGCGCAAGCGCGCTCAGGTTCGCCACCGCCTCCAGGAACTGGATTTCTTCTTTTTTGAATTCCCTCACCTTGTCCGTATACACGCGGAGCATGCCGATCACCTTTTTTCCGGTCGACAGGGGCGCGACGATGAGGGACTTGATCCCCTCGGTCTTTGCCACCGCGCCGTACTGGAAATCCGGATCGTTCTGGACGTCCTTGATGTAGATGAGCTGGCCCTTGAGGACTTTCTGGTCGAGACCGCTTTCCTTCACGAGCACGGGCCCTTTTTTAATATAGCTTTTCGAAAGCCCGAACGCCGCACCCATGATGAGCACCTTTCTCCGCGATTCGAGAAGGCGTATCGATGACGCCTTTACATTCAGCGCGCCCACCACCGATTTTACGATCTCCTCGAGCACGATATTGACGTCCAGCGAAGAGTGGATGACGCGCACGACTTCATACAGGGATTTGAAATAGTTCGTTTCTTTGTCTTTCAAACTCATCACCCTCCTTGAAAGGAATTGAGCGCCTGCAACGGCACGATACAAGCCTGGTATCCGCGCCCTGACACTACAGGGCCCGGGGACAAAGTCAATGAAATATCATGCCAGATGAAGGCGCGGATTCGAATCCGCGCCTTCATCTGGTGCTCAAGGGCAATTTTCAAAAAATTAGTTGACAGAATATCAGTATTTTAGTATTTACTTAATATTAAGAGGAGCACGCCATGCCTGTATATGAGTTTATCTGCGACGAATGCGGAAACGTGTTTTCCGAGATAAGGAAAATCGGCGATTTCAGCGTTGGTAACTGCGAGAAGTGCGGTTCGAGCAGGGTCAAGAAAATGATTTCGACCTTCCTGAACGCGACCCTCGGCGCATCATGCACCCCTTCGGGCGGGGGCTGAAGACCCCGATGACGGCCCGTGCGGCCGCATACGACCCATGTGCAGGAACATTAAACCGCTTTTCAATTTCGACCCCCCGGCGACCGAGGAGGAGATACGCTCCTCGGCGCTGCAGTTCGTCAGGAAGGTGAGCGGCTTCACCCATCCATCCAGGGCGAACGAGGAGGCGTTCCTCGTCGCGGTCGAGGAGATCGCCGCGGTGTCCCGCGCCTTACTCGACTCGCTCAAAACCACGGCACCGCACCGCGACCGCGGGGAAGAGGCGGCAAAAGCGCGTGCGCGGGCGGCCCGGAGGTTCGGAGACTGACCCTGGCGCGTTACCTTCTCAGCACGTACCTGTTCAACGCGATGCTCATTCCCTTCACCACGCTGTTGTAGACAAAGAGCACCGAGTCGCGCGTGTCGAACATGGGGTTGGGAAGGCCGAACAGGAACGGGATCTTCATGAACAGCACCTTCACCCCGATAGGACACCCCTTGACGCGATAAATCTTCTTTGCATCGAGTTTGCCTTCCACGCGGGTGCAGTCACCCAGAAGGAGCACGGGACCGTCGGGCATGATGACGTCGCCCTTGTAGATTCCCTGCACGATCGCGCCCTTCTTCGCTTTTTTCAGGGAGCCGGGACGCCGTTTCTCTATGGTGCCCAGGCAGCCCTTCACCGCGCCCTCGCACCCGCCGTCGCAGAGTACGCTGGTGTCGGGCGCATGGCCGGTGTAGAATTGTATGGGGGTATCGAGCTCGTTCAGGTGCTGGAAGAGGCGCGTCTGGCCCTTGGGCTTCGCGCGAAGTTTGTCGATGTCGGCATCGCCCTCGACCGATATGTCTTTAAGGCTGATCGAACCGTAGCCGCGCTGGGACGCGATCTTGAGGTGCTGCACCTCCTCCGGCCTGTAGCCCATGATGTGCGCCGTCACGGTGTCGGCGGCGACCGGGTCGTTCGCGATGATGAGCGCCCCCAGGTGCACGGGATACGGCGCCGATTCATACCCGTAGGTGATGTCGATCGCGTCGGTGATCACGAGATCGGGGTACCCGACCTCGAGCAGGTCGACGATCTTCTCGTGGATGCGGTGATCGTGGAAGAGCATGCGCTCCGCGTGCTGGAGGATCCCGATGTTGAGCTTGAGCGCGTGCGTGACCTGGGCGAAGATGTGGAACTTGAGCTTGGGCATCCAGATCTTGAAATCGGCGTCTTTAATGTCGCGCGCGAGGAGCATCGATTTGTGCCACTTCCCTTTCTTGAGCTCCACGCGGTCCACGGGGTGCTCGTTCAGGTCGATGACCCTCACGCCCAGGCGCGCCCCCATCTCGAGGTAGCCCGCTTCTTTCAGGAACAGGCGCGACGGAATGCCGAACCCGCCCGATTCGCCCACGGTGATATCGGGCACCCCCTGGCCTTTCAGGACCTTAATGGCCGATTCCACGACCGAGGGCTCGGTGAAAGAATTGTGAATGTAGTTTTTATTCGCCGATACCACATTCGGCTTGATGAACACCTTGCCGCGGGGCTTCATGCCCAGCTCATCCATGGACTCGCGGATGATCTCCTGGATGCGGGGGGGATCGTACTCGTCGCAGAGCCTCACGATCACGCGGGGCTTCGCCTTTCCCGCCGTCTTTTCGCTCCCCTTCGCCTTCTTCTTAACCGGACTCTTTTTCATTACGCCCTCCTGTTTGAGGAAATTGTTCGTCGCGCCGTTCTCCTCCCCCCTGATGGGGGCCGCTCACGGACATCCGTGTCCTCCGCGGCATTCGTACATCCTGTACATCGAGGCCGGGTGGGGGTGGAAAGCCTCCCTGCTATGCAAAGCTCTCACCCTTCCCTAACCCCTCCCCTCAAGGGAAGTCCGAACCATAACACGGTTTGCCAAGTCATTCCCTAACAACCGGGATTTAACCGCAAATAGACGCGAATGAACGCCAATATTTTTTTAATTCGCGTTCATTCGCGCTCATTCGCGGTTGCATATGCTTTCATCGATCCTGAAATCGCCCCCGCACCCCCGGAGGGGGCAAGGCAATGTCAAGTTTCGATTCCCTTCGCTTTGAATATATCGCGGCAGCGCCGCAGATTCTGCTTATCCATCCACGCGCCCATCGCGGGGTCGTTCGCGTAACGGTCCGCCGCGCCGATCTTCGCGGCCTTGTCGTGCCAGAGCGGGTTGTACTGCATGAGCGCCGCCTTCTTCACCCCGAGTCCCGCGAGGAAATCCGCGATGCCGGTCAAATTGGAATCCGTGTCGGTGATGCCGGGCACGAGGGGCGTGCGCGGAAGGAGCTCGACCTTCGCGCGGGCAGCGTCCGCGAGAAGGCGCCGGAAGTTTTCCAGGATGCGCGCATTCGGGACGCCCGCGTACTTCCAGTGGGTCGATTCATCGATAAGCTTGATGTCGAAGTAGATCGCGTCCACGTTCGAAAGCACCCGTTGGGCGAAATTAGAATAATCGAAGAAACCGCTCGTCTCGATGAGGGTATGGACTCTTTTTTTCCTGAGCATCGCGAGCAGTGCCGATACGAACTCGATGAAGAGCGCGGGCTCGCCCCCCGAGAGCGTCACCCCGCCGCCGGAGGTATCGTAGAACGGCTTGTCCCTGAGGAGCGCTTCCGTAATTTCGCCGACGGACATCTCCCTGCCGACCCGCGCGAGCGCGCCCGAGGGACAGGCCTGGGCGCACGCGAAGCAGAGATCGCATTTCTTCCGGTCGATGAAACCCGCGTTTTTGCGGGAAAGCGCGTTTCGCCCGCACAGGGGTATGCAGGTATCGCACCCGACGCACTCGCGCGCGTCGTAGGCGATCTCCTCGTGGACGCTCTTGCTCTCCGGATTGTGGCACCAGGCGCACGAGAGCGGGCATCCCTTGAAGAACACCACCGAGCGGATACCCGGCCCGTCATCCAGCGAGTTCCCGCGGATTTCCAGGACGAGGGGGGTTTTTATGGTATCATTTCTCATAGCTTTTACATTTACAGTGCTGAATTCCTCAGGCGCCCTGAATAGGAGAGGAGGAAATAAGGGAATGAAACCGCAGAGGGAATTCGGTTAACGGCATTTCCGTCGATCCGAGTCCTTGCCCCCTTCGGGGGTGCGGGGGCGTCTTTCTCATCATTATCTTCTTCATCACATTCCATCTCTCCCACGAGAAGCTTATCTGCCAATAGCATTCTGCCACATCCCCCTCCCTCGACGGGAGGGGTCAGGGGAGGGTGTAGAGTATGCCTGTGCATGTTAGATGCTCTTTCACCCCCACCCAGCCTCCCCCATCAAGGGGGAGGAGAACGGCGTCCCCATCTCATGATACGCTTAGCCTGCCGCCCCTTTTCTCGAGGGGGGCAAAGGGTTCATATCCCGTACTCCGCGCGCTCGATGAGCTCCATCTGCATGTCGCGGTTGAGGGTCACGAAGTACGCATTGTAGCCCGAGATACGCACGATCAGGTTCCGGTAGTTCTCCGGGTGCGCCATCGCGTCGCGGAGCATCGCAGAGGTCACGACGTTCATCTGCATCTGCATCCCGCCCAGGCCGAAATAGGTCTTCACGTACGAGAACATGTCGTCCACGGTCTTTCCGTGCGTATCGGTCGCGGCCGGGACCACCTTCACGTTGAAGGCGATGTTATTATTTAAATTTACGGGATCGAGACGAGCCACGTCGCGGATGTTGTCGAGCAGGCTCTTCGACGCGAAGGGCTGCGGGGTGAGCCCGGGCGTAAAGGGCTTGCCCGAGAGCCTCCCGGAGGGAAGCGCCCCCGTGAGCGTCCCGAACGCCACGTGGTTGGACATGGACCAGAACCCCGTATTGTACGTGCCTCCCCGGTAGTGCGGGATGGACGCGTAGTAGTCGTGCGCCCACTTCGCGACGCGGTTCGCCATCGCGACCGCCTCGTCGCTCCCCGAGCCGAAGAGCGGGACCTTCCTGCGCACCATTGCCAGGAGTCCGGGATTGTCGCGGAAATCCGTATCGACGGCCTTCTTGAGCTCCGCGAAGGAAATCTTTTTCTCGTCGAACACGAGCTTCTTTATTACCATGAGCGAATCGGTCACGTCAGCGAGCCCTATGATCGCGGTGCCGGAACTGTTGTAGGTCGCGCCCCCCTTAGTGACGTCGCGCCCCTTCCTGATGCAGCCGTCGATGAGCGACGAAAGGAGCGGCGTGGGCCGCAGATACTGGTGCGCCTCCGCAAGCATGTGGTTGTACTCGATGGACTTGTCGATGAGGAAGGCGAACTGCCTCGTGAAGGACGCGAAGAATTGATCGAAGCTCGCGAACGCGCCGTCTTCGACGGCGCCCGTGTCCGGACCCAGCTTCCAGTCCGTGAGCGGGTGCCTGCCGTTGCACATCGCCATCTCGAGCGCCGCGACCATGTTCATCATCTGCATGTTCGTGTGCCCAATGTGCTTGCCCGAGAGCGTGGGCTCCACGCACCCGGTCGCCGACCAGTTGCGGATGTCCGCCTTCGCCCATCCGAGCTTCGAGAGCGAGGCGATGATCGCGTCGTCGTTGTGCATGGAGGGCGTCGCCGCCGTGATCAGGTTCACCTCGCACAATCTCTTCAAGTAGGCGTCGCTGTTGACCCCGGGCGCGTAACGCGCGTTCACGTTGGGGTCGCGTATGGAGAGCATCTCGGTCACTTTCAGGAAGATGTAGGTCATGTCGTTGACCGCGTCGCGTCCCTGCGGGGTCATGCCCCCGAGGGTGAGGGCCTGGTCGGACGAGCTTCCCCCGAAATAGAAATTCGCGAGGTCCGGCGTGAGGGGGAAGTGATCGGTGCAGCGCATGAAGAAATCGCCGATGAGCTCGATCGCGCGGCGGATATAGTCCTCCCGCGCGGCCCGTCCCTTGATCTTCTTCATGTCCGCGTCGAAGTACGGCTGCAGCCACTGGTCGAGCCTCCCGAGCGAGAGCCCCGCGTTCATGCTCTCCATGTGGAGCGCGATCCAGGTGATCCAGACCGCATTCATCGCCTCGTAGAGCGTCCGCGCCGGCTTCTCGACCACGCGCGCGCACGCCTGCGCGAGCCCGGCGAGCTCCTTTTTCCGCGCGGGGTCTTTTTCGGCGGCGGCGTCCCGCGCCGCCCGCGCCGAGAGGTTCTTCGAGTACGAAGCGAGTCCCTCGAGTGTGAGCACCATCGCCTGGAGGACCGCCTTAGTATCGGCCCCCAAATTCTTTTTTTTGAGCGCGCCCTTTATCTCCGCGATCACGCCAGAAGTGCCCTTCGCGAGTATCTTCGGAAAATCGGGGATCGTGTGGGAGATGGTTGCCTGTTTCCAGTTGAAGTAGAGCGCGTAACGCTCGTCCATCCGCTGGCAGAGCGGGTTGCCGTATTTGTCGCGCACCCATTCGCGGAAGTTGCGGTGCGCCCAGTAGGGAAACACGTCGCGATGCAGGAGCTCCCGCGTGTGGGCCGATATCGCGAACGGGTTGTGTGTGCGGTGCGGGATGGTGAGGAGCTCGTTCCAGATGAGGCCGCCGCTTCCCTCGGGATAGACGACACAGCCGACCTGTTTGCTCGTCGTGGTCCCCGCGAGGAGCGAATCCTCCGCGATTATGGGCTCCTTGTGTTCCATCAGGTGCTTGTAGGCGTGCGCCTTGCGGAGAATGGGGTTCCAGGGTTTTCCCGTGGAATCGTGCTCGAAGCCGTGCTCCCGGTGCCACGCGGTGAGAAGCCCGGGCAGCTCCGGGCAGACCTCGGGTTTTACGGTGAGGTGAAGGTCAAGAAATTTCCCGAGCCGGGGAAAGTCCGCGAGCCCGTACGCCGGGAGGTACGGGTCCTCCAGGTGCTTCACACCGCGGTCCCGCGAGGGCGCGGCAAGGCGCGCCGTCTTCCGGGCGGCGAGCCCGGCGGACAATTCGGCATTGGCGGCGGGGGATGCTTTCAGGAGCTCCCTGCGGCGGGAGGCGCGCTCCCCTTCCATGAGCTTCACCTGCTTCGCATTCATGAGAAGCGAGAGGAAATAGAAGAACAGGTTTATCTGCCCCATGCTCCCCTCGACGCGCATCTCGCTTTTCAAGAGCATATGGATCTGGTCGGTGGGGGTCGCGGAGAGGAGTTTGCGCATCGCCGCGTCGGTGCGAAAGACCAGCGTCGCGTCCGCGCGCGGCGGAATCCCGCCGGTGACCGATACGCGTCCGCCCGCGAAGACGATGCCGCATTCGACGGAGCCGCTTTCCGTCCGCACGCCCACGGCGAGGTCCAGCCAGCCGTCCACGCTCTTCAGCTTCGCCCTGAGCGCCGGGCGCAGGTTGAAGTTCGCCGCCGCGACCCTGAGGAGCGTCTTTATAAGAAAGTTAGTCGCGGACCTTCCGGTCTTCGTTTCGCTTTCGACGTAGAGCAGCATGTTTTCCTCCCGCGCGCGGATCGCGCTTTTGTGTATCGGAACCTTTTCTCCGGACGCTTTATATTGAAGTATACAATAATGGTACAACCGCGAATAAACGCGAATAGACGCTAATGATCTTTGAAATTCGCGTTCATTCGCGTGCATTAGCGGTTTACTTACCACGTCCCCCTCCCTCGATGGGAGGGGTCAGGGGAGGGTGTAGAGCATGCCTATGCAGATTCGATTCTCTTTCACCCCCACCCGGCCTCCCCCATCAAGGGGGAGGAGTACGACGTATTCTCCATTGCCGCGCATCCCGGATTCAAAACCTTTCCAGTATCTCCGCAGCCAGCTTGTCCATGAGCCCCGTGACGTCCGTTTCCACCTCGAAGAGAAGGCGGCTGTTCCTGAGACTGAGCACGCCGGTCATTTCGCACCAGAGGCGTATGGTCTCCCGGTACGCGTCCTCGTAGGTAAACGCGGGGTCGTCCGCGTGGTAGTCCTTTATCGTCTCGACGACGAGGAAGAAAGAGCTCAGCGCCGTTTCGCGCTCGCGCAGGGATATCTCCTCGAGGGGGGTGCCGATGCACTCCTTGTACTTGGGGACCGTCCGGTCGATGAACATGATGTCGAAGTAATCCGGGTACTCGGTCCCGAACGCGATGTAGCCGCGGACGAGCGCGTGAATGCGGGCGCGGGGCCCGTCGTGCACGCCGTTGGTATCGGCGAAGCGGCCGTACAGGAGCTCGAACCCGTGCATGCGTATCATGAAATAGAGTTCGTCGATGTTGTGAAAATAGTTATATATGGTGGTGGCGGTGACGCCCAAGCGCGCGGCGATCTTGCGCATGCTCAGGCTCTTGAAGCCCTCCTCGATGATGATACGCAGGGCCGAGGCCAGGATGTTTTCCTTGACCGCGTTGATCTCTTCCTTTGTGCGGGGGGCCTTTGGCATAGTTATGCCTCTCGAATATTACAGTTACACTGTTATATTAACACTGTAATTATATCAAGCTTTTTTCTCGTAAATCAGAACTTTTCCCTTGAGCGCCTTTCAACGAGGATGA
Source organism: Spirochaetota bacterium (assembly GCA_004297825.1). Lineage (NCBI taxonomy): Bacteria > Pseudomonadati > Spirochaetota > Spirochaetota bacterium. The sequence goes on along the minus strand of SCSX01000050.1, from coordinate 5,458 downwards.
AGCGATGATCTCCCGCGGCACATCTGAAAATTGAAACTTCTGTTTTGGCACAAAAATGCTTGCAAAATAACTATACCTATGTTTAGGTAACATTGGATTTGTTGCGAAACCGCTGTCTCGCGCTCGCTGGGAACCCCTACGGGGGGCTTTTAAGGGGCTTCGCCCCCTAACCCCGTAAAAGATTGAGTTATGCAACAAGTCAATCAGTGAGGATACTATGGACATATATGAAAAACTGGAAATACTCTCGAGCGCGGCGAAATATGACGTCTCCTGCGCATCGAGCGGGACCGACAGGAAGCGCGCCGCGGGGGGAATAGGAACCGCAGTGCGAAGCGGCATCTGCCACAGCTGGTCCGATGACGGACGCTGCATCTCGCTGCTCAAGGTATTGATCACGAACAAATGCGCGTATAACTGCGCATATTGCGTAAACAGGGCATCCAACGATCTTCCCCGGGCGCTCCTGACCCCCGAAGAAATAGCCGGGCTTACCGTTCAATTTTACAGGAGGAACTACATCGAGGGCCTTTTTCTCAGCTCCGCGGTGTACAGGAATCCCGACTACACCATGGAGCTCATCCTCCGGACGGCGGCGCTCCTGCGCGAGAAATACCGCTTTAACGGCTATATTCATGCCAAGGCGATACCGGGCGCGGACCCGGCGCTCATACGAAGAACGGGCTTCCTTGTCGATAGAATGAGCGCGAACATCGAGCTCCCCTCCGAAAAGAGCCTCGCCCTGCTCGCTCCTCAAAAGGCAAAGGGGGCTATTTTCAGGGCGATGAAAGACATCAACGGCGCCATACTCGACTACAGGGAGGGAAGCCGCTCCCCGCGGCCGTATCGGGGCTTCGTCCCGGCGGGTCAGAGCACGCAGCTCATCGTAGGGGCCAGCCCGGAGAGCGATCACGCCATATTGTGCCTTTCCGAGGCGCTGTACCGGGGCTTTTCCCTCAAGAGGGTCTATTACTCGGCCTATGTGCCCGTCACAACCGCCGACACCAGGCTTCCCCTGGCCGATCCTCCCCTCAGGCGCGAGCACCGGCTCTACCAGGCCGACTGGCTGCTCCGCTTTTACGGCTTCAGCGCCGGGGAGCTGTTGAGTGAAAAGAATCCCAACTTCGATCCGGATCTGGATCCCAAAAGCCATTGGGCCCTTTCCAACTTGCACCGCTTCCCCGTTGAGCTCACTACCGCCGACTACGAGATGATTCTGCGGGTGCCCGGCATCGGGCTGCGCTCGGCGCAGCGCATCGTGCGGCTGCGCACGGTACGGGCCCTCGCGTTCGATGACCTCAGAAAAATCGGCGTCGTGCTGAAAAGGGCGCGCTTCTTCATCACCTGCGGCGGCACGCACCTTGAAAAAGGGGACCTGGAGCGCGGCGCGCTCAGGGCGCGCATCGTTGGAAACCACGCTCCCCTCCTGCTGACCGGCGCCCGCGGCGAAGAACGAAGCGGGGGGCAGCTCGAATTATTCGGTCCCGATTTTTTGCGCACGCGGGAATCCGGGGCCGTTGCCCTGACGGGGGAATTGTAATGTCCGCGGCGACCGGGTCGCGGCAGGTAAGCTATACCTATGACGGCAGCTTTCACGGATTGATGACCGTGGCACATGAGGCCTCGAAAAGGAATATCACCCCTCACGATATCATCGCCGGAGAGCCGGAGAGCCCGCTCCTCTTTCACGATTACGTCCACATCGCCACCGACCCGAACAAGGCGGAGGCGGTCATCCGGGCGATTAAGACCAGGCTTCCCTCTTTGGCCTACAAGCGCGTCCTCTTTTGTTACCTGTCCGAGGCGGCACACGCGGCCACATGCGTTATCGATTATCTCACCCTGGGCTGGCGATGCGGCGCGCTGCTGGATCATTACACCACCCATGAAAAGGTAAAGCCGCTGCATGTTTTGTCGGAGAAAGTCGCGCGGGAATGGCACAGGATGATGGGGCTCGTCCGGTTCAAGCTTACTGCGCAGGGAATACTCTACGCGGCTATCGAGCCCGACCACAACGTTCTTCCGCTGCTTTCGCTTCATTTCGCGGAGCGCATGGCGGGGGAAAACTGGATCATCCATGACGTGGGAAGGAATACCGCGTCCAGGTATTCCGGCGGCGAGTGGGATATTTTCGATTTCGAGGTCGTCGACGCCATCGCGTATGGGGACGGGGAGCTCGCGTACCAGGAATTGTGGAACAATTATTTCACGAACATCGCCATTGGCTACAGGAAAAACAAGGGGCTGCAGAAACAGTTTTTGCCGCGGCGCTACTGGAAGCATCTCGTGGAGTGCATCTCCGATTGACTTTTCATAATTTCGTGCTTTATCTTTTTCCTGTTTCCCCGAATCGTGGACGCTTGGGTACTGTCCATGCCGGAATATCCCGACATTACGGTTTATATTGAACGGCTCGATGAGCTTTTAAAAGACCGGGTCCTGGAAAGGATACGCCTCGTGTCCCCCTTCTTCCTTCGCTCGGCACTGCCGCCCATCTCCCTGGTCGAGGGCCTGGCGGTCCGCCATTTCCGGCGGATGGGCAAGCGCATCGTATTCTCCCTTGCCGATGACTATCATCTGATCCTCCATTTGATGATCGCCGGCCGGCTCTACTGGAAGAAAAACGGGGCGCCCGTCCCGCGCAAAAACGGTTTGGCCGCGTTTGATTTTCCCAACGGCTCCCTGCTCGTCATGGAGCACAGCTCGAAGAAACGCGCCTCCCTTCACCTGGTCCGGGGGGAGGCAAGCCTGGAAGAATTCAACCCCGGGGGTCTTGAGATATTCGGGGCGTCATTGGAGGAATTCCGGGAACGGCTCTGCTCGGAAAACCATACGCTCAAGCGTGCGCTCACCGATCCCCGGCTCTTTAGCGGCATCGGCAACGCCTATTCCGACGAAATCTTACACAGGGCCCGCCTCTCGCCCCTGGAGATGACGCACAAAATGGACGACGAGCGGACCGTGCGGCTTTTCGACGCCGCACAAAGCGTCCTGGAAGAATGGACGGCGCGCCTGCGGGAGGAGGCGGGAAGCGGGTTCCCGGAGAGGGTCACAGCGTTTCGCGGGGAAATGGCGGTACACGGGCGTTATCGAAAGCCCTGCCCCGTGTGCGGCACCGAAATACAGCGCATTCAATACGCCGAGAACGAAACCGACTACTGCCCGCGCTGCCAGACCGGCGGGAAGCTGCTCGCCGACAGGGTGCTTTCGCAGTTGTTAAAGAAGGATTGGCCGCGCACCATAGACGAACTTGAGTCAAAGCGAAAGTGAGCCCGATACGCACGATGCGGGGTGTGCTTTCAGCGTGTTCCTCCATGCGCTCCGCCTCGCTGGTGGGTCGTTACCGGTCTGTCGCACACGGGAAGTTTCCGCGCATGGGCGCGCAGCACAGATAATTCGTTGACATTTCCGCCTCACGCCCTAGCTTTCGGGAGGTTGTTACAGGTTTCATCCTTACACGAACACGAATTTCCGGGAGGCATACATGAAAGCGAAATACGACGTCGACGTGGTCATCGTCGGTGCAGGGACCGCCGGCTGTTACACCGCATGGCGGCTCGCGGAGAAGGGACGCTCGGTCCTGATCGTCGAAAAAAAGAAACGGAAGACCCTGGGCACGAACGTCGGGATTTTCCACGTCGACGAGATCCGCTTCCAGCAGTTCGGCATTCCGCTACCTAAAGGGAAGGAGCTCATAGGCTACTACCCCGACGGCCTGGCCTGGCCCCCGGACGGGGACGCCACGAAGAAGGTCAGCTACGCCTTCTACGTAATGGAGCTTCCCCTCTTTATCGAACGGATGCAGGGCTACGCCGAGAAGGCCGGCGCCAGGATACTCTTCGAGACCGACTATAAAGGACCGCTCACGTCCGGCACGAGGCTCGCGGGCATCCGGGTCAAAAAAGGAACGTCTACGTTCGACATCGCTGCGAAGATCGTCATTGACGCCTCGGGCGTGGACGCATCGGTACGTACCTCGCTCCCGGCGGACCGCGGCCTGGAGATCGATAAGATCAAGCCGTCCGAATTCCTGTACGTCATCCTCCAGTACTGGGACAAGATCGAGGGCAAGGACACCGGGCGCTTCCCCACGGGACTCAACTTCTACCCCTTCCACAAGGCATTCATCAACCCGAGCTACGGCAAGGGCGCGATCGTGGGCATTGGCCAGCCCGAAAGCCTCCAGAAGGCGGAGCAGGTCCAGAAGGAATTCCTGGCGGAGCGCTTCCCCGACACGCGGCACACGCTCGTGAAGAAGACCTGGGGACGGACCCCCTTCCGGCGTCCCCCCCTCTCGCTCGTCGCCGACGGCTTCATGGCCGTGGGTGACGCCGCGTTCATGACCAAGCCCTTCTCCGGCGAGGGCGTCACCTCCGGGTTCACCGCCTGCCAGATCGCCGCGGAAACCGCCGATGCGGCGCTTACCGCGGGCGACTTCTCGGCGAAGGCCCTGTGGCCGCTCAACACGCGCTATTTCCGCGACCAGGGCGCGAAGTTCGCGGGACTCTACGCCCAGGTCCCCGCCGCCGCCGAGCTTTCCCGCCACGAGGTCAACTACCTGTTCGAGAAAGACATTATCTTCTCTTCGTTCGATTTCGAATCGATGAACCGCGACTTCGAGGTGAAGATGGGGCCGCTCAAGCTCGTAGCGGTGGCCGCGAAGCTTGTCGCGGGGAGGCTGAACGGCGGCATCTCGAAGAAGGGGTTCGACTGTCTCATGGCGGCCATGTCGGTCGCGGGGAAGATACGGAAACATTACGAAGGGTATCCCGCGGAGCCGGCGGGGTATCCCGCGTGGGAGGAGAAGGCGCGGGAGTTGTGGGGGGAGAAGCGATAGGGCTTTATTTAATTTACCGTTGAAATTTTTGTTCAATTCAACCTCATGGATGATTAAGGTTCATTCATTTAGAAAATACTATCTATCGATTGGAGGGTTTCATGAGTTACAAATTGAAAATTGCCGCAATAATTCTGATTATGCTGGGAGCTTTTACATTTACCGGTTGCAGCGATGAGGAGGGTACAGAAACCACGACATACGCCATAGGCGACACCGGCCCAAGCGGAGCAGGTATCGTATTCTACGTAACCGATGGTGGATTACACGGATTAGAGGTGGCGCCGGTTGATCAGAGTGCAGGAGCGGCATGGAGTGATATTACAATTGGACTAATCGGGACAACGGGAACTGCAATAGGAACTGGTTCTGCGAACACTGATGCTATTATCGGTCAGATTGGTAGCAGCTCAAGCGCGGCGAAAATATGCAGAGACTACCGTGCGGTAGAAGAAGGAGACTGGGTTTTGCCATCCATGGATGAGCTGAATGCTATATATGTGGGGCTTCAGACTATCGTGTGGAATCCGGAAACAGGTCTAATCCACCTAAATGAAACAGAATTGCGGTTTTAAATCTATTTCTATTGCGAAAACCACAGGCTTTACTTTTAATTTTCTG
>SCSX01000049.1 GCA_004297825.1 Spirochaetota bacterium | reverse complement strand
TCCACTTCCCAGGGGCTTTCTATTCCCAATAAATGATTGTAAAATTCTTCCAGAGTCTCTTTCATATCTTCAGTATCGTCATTTTGTCAGTTTTCCACACGGTTTCCTGAAGCGCCAAATATTTTAAGCTCAACATCCGTGTTTCGTTTGAATATTATAAAAGAGGCGGGGCGACTGCATATAACACAGCATCATACGATTCGTCGCTGTGCCCTCGGCCTACGCGCCCAAGATATGAAAACGGGCGCCCCGGAAAATTTTCACCTTCGCTATCGCTACGGTGAAAACGTCGTATACACCAGGGACGTTGTGTGCCAAAGCTAAAAATGGAGGTTCTAGTGAGAACTATTAGTCTTACTCTTGTTTTTGTGCTATTTACAATTGGATGTAAAGCGAATCCTGCTGATAAAAATAAGAACAACGGTCTTCCACTGTCTCTAAGTATGAATATGTATGTTTCAACGAAAAACGGCATTAAAATTAGAGAACAGCCCACATTGGATTCAAATGTTCTTAAAGTATTACCATATGGGGCTATGTTAATACTTCATGAAGCTCAATCAACAGAAATTAATATTGATGATAAAAATGGATTCTGGGTTCGAGTTGCATGGTACGATTTACGCGGTTGGGTTTTCTCTGGCGACTTAAAAATTAATCCTGATTATGAGATATTCAAACACCACGAAATTGGTGGTTTTCTGAATGGAGATTTGCCATTCATCCTTTATGAGAAACCTGATATCCTAAGTCGTCGAATAGCTGATTCAGTAGATAATGTTCAAATTGAATCAATCAAAATAGAAATTGAAAAAGTAAAATATATACCGATCAGATGGGCTGAAGTTACAGCACGTACTTCAACTGGCAAACAAAAAGGATGGATTTATAGTTCGCAACTGGTTACTGGTGATGAAAGCATTTCAAATTCCGAAACAGTCGATAAAAAAATTATAAAAACAGTTATTGACGATGCCAATGCCAAAATATGTGAACTTAATGTAATTGGAGAAATACGAATAATCACTTTAAATCCGAAAACAAACTCCGGAAGTAGCTGTAGTGGTTATGGTGAATCTCGATGTATAAATATAATTTCAAAAAATGGAAAAGTGATTTATACAGATTTCAAAAATAAATCCATCGGATATTTAGAAAAAGTAAATAATGAATATGCCTTTTTCTATATTCAAGCAGGCGAAGGTAGACCTTGTGGCGGTTTTTTTAAAAAATATACAACAGTAATAAATATTAATACTTTGGAAATATATAGAATTGAATCATACAATGAAACATCTTGCTTGAGGTGTATTAAAAAAGATGACAAAGAAGTCTGTTTAAATGATAAATACAAACAATCAGAAGAAGTAAAATATTTCAATAGTAAGAATGAATTAATTAAAAAAGAGGAAGTACCAATAGAAATTTTAAGTGAGCTTTAGCACCTAGCAATTAAACTAAGATGAATAAGAAAAATTATATCTTGGGGCAGTTTCGCAAAAATACCGTCAATTAGACGCTATCATTAGCTGGACGCTTCGCGCAGAATAGGAGATGGCATGAAAATAACAATTCGTCTGGAAAATGAACAAGATTATTCTAAAGTCGAAGAATTAACAAGAGAAGCATTTTGGAATTTATATGTTCCTGGATGTGATGAACACTATTTATCTCATATATTACGCGATCACAAAGACTTTATTAAAGACCTTGATTGTGTTGCGGAAATTGAAGGAAATATTGTTGGTTCAATTATGTATACAAAATCCATGCTTATTGGAGAGGACCAGGAAAAGGTGGAAATTGTTTCATTTGGTCCTTTTTGTGTCCACCCAGACTATCAAAGGAAGGGAATTGGTACGGCGCTGATTGAAAAAACAAAAATGATAGTACAAGAAAGAAATATTCCGGCAATAATAATTTATGGTGATCCTCACAATTATTGTAAGCATGGATTTAAAAATGGAATTGATTATAACGTAAGTAATATGGATGGAGAATTTCCATTGGGATTACTTGTATTGGAGACGCGGCCTGGATTCTTCGGAAATAAAAAATGGAAGATTAAGCAAAGTGATGTTTATAATTTTGATAATAGTCAAGTAGCAGAGTTTGATAAAAAATTTAAGGAAAAGGAAAAGAGCGTCCAATATAGCCAGGAGCTATTTAAAATGCAGATTAGATCATACTTGAAAAATTTCAGCTAACAACCGCTTCAACCTGAGAGTTGGGAAACCGCGAATGAACGCCAATGAACGCGAATTTGGAGAAAGATATTCGCGTCTATTTGTCTTTATTCGCGTGCATTCGCGGTTCTCCTTCCGTTGTTCGGTAACAGTAATTCGGCGGGGGCTGCTACACCACCCATAAATTCCCCAAAAAATTCTTATTGCTAAAAACGCCCATCCCGACACACTTGATAGTGCAAGACGACGTTACCTCTTGCTCATTTCCGTCACACACGCAGATACGAGGCATTTTTATGATGCGCAGATTAACCGGTTTCATGGCGGCGCTTGTTCTCCTGTGCGCCGTCGACTGCTCGCGGAAGCCCCATGTTGAATGGTCGGACACGAGCCCCCGGGTGAATCTCACCCACATTTTCCACGGGGAGATCAACGAGCACGGCAGGCCGGTGGGCTACCATTCGAGGCCGGGCGGCGGCGATCCGGGGGACGCAGGAGTGCTCGAAAAGATACAGGGTCCCAACAGGAAGAACGTCTACATGGCGCAGGTCTGGGTGGGCGCGAAGGACAGGAAAAAAATATCCACCTTCTTCCCCGATTCCATGAAGAAGGAAGAGGTGATCCAGGCGGTCCTGCACGCGTATCGCAACAGGACCTCCTTCAAGGCGTATAAGTTCAACGGTCCCTCGGGAAGGGGTTTCACGATCGAGGGCTACGTCATGGACAACGGCGATATCAATACCGCCTACCCGATATACCGCGAGGAACGCTAGGTCATGACCTTCGACTTCTTTTACGATTCCGACGGCGATGCGCGCGCGAAAATGGACGGGCCGCACGAGCGCGCCGGGGACTACCTGGAATCGGACATCCAGGGGAGCGCGGCGCAGGCAAAACGGATTCTCGCCGCGGTGGACGATATCCTGGCCGGGAGGCTTGAGCGCTTTCAGGAAACCGGGAACGCGAATACCCTGGTGCTTTCGGTGAAGGATGTGCGCATCATCCCGGAATCCGGGGACGCGCCGCCCCTGTACATGGATATCGCCGATTTCCGCGAGCTCGTCGCCGCGTGGCTGCGATTCCTGGAGCTGTCTTCCCCCGCCGAATAGCGTATCGGCCCCCTCCCGCCTCGAAACTACGCGCTTCGCGCCGATACGCGTCCCGGCGCGGGACATGTGCTTACTGAACGTCAATTCAATTCCTCTCTTGACAATTCGCGCGTGCGGTGCAAGAATCCCGTCGTGCGGTTCGCCATGGCTTCCCGGGTAAAAGCGACCTTATACGGAGGAATCATTATGACAGCGCGTGTGCGTAATCGCATCATCATCGCGGCGGGTATCGCCGTGCTTATCGCCGTAACGGGATTCGTCTGCAAGCCCGGTGACGCCGGCGGCGGCTACGGGCCGTATTTCACCGGCATGAACGCCTCGCTCAAGGCGGCCGGCATCGCGCAGCCGCGCGCGGCGCTCGACATGGACCGGCTGGATGCGAATATCGCGCTGGTCACGCGCGCCATAGTCCCGCCGCTGCGCTACCGTATTGTCATGAAATCGCTTCCCGCGCCGGACCTGCTGCTCTATATCATGAAAAAGGCGGGTACGAAAAGGCTCATGCCCTTCCACCTGTCGCACATGAGCGAGATGCTCCGGCACGCGGGCCCCGGGACCGATATGCTTCCCGGCCGCCCCTTTCCCGTCGCGGCGGTAGAGGCGTTCTACGACGCGCTTCCCGCGCACCTGCGCACCGAGGCGCTGCACGCGGTGCAGTGGCTCATCGATTCGAAGGAAAGGCTCGCCGAGTACCGGGACTTCGCCGCGCGCAGGAACCTCACGCTTCGCGTAAATCTTGAAATAGACGTGGGTCTGCACCGGGGCGGCGCGCGCGCCCCCGAAGAGCTCGCCCCGCTCCTCGATCTCATAACCGCGAACCCGGGCCGTCTGGTGTTTTCCGGGTTCATGGGATATGACGGGCACGTGACGCACGTGCCGTTTTTCATAGGTTCCAGGGAATCGGCGATCAGGAAGGAATTCGCGAAGGTGATGGTGCGCTACGCCGCGTTCGTGGATTACGGACGAAATAAATTTCCCTCGCTTTTCACCGGGGACCTTTCGTTCAACGGGGGAGGGAGCACGACGTACTCCCTGTACGACGCGTCCATGCCGGTGAACGACGTGGCCGCCGGCTCGTGCCTGGTGATGCCTTCCACCTTCGATACCTTCACGCTCGCGGGGCACATCCCGGCCCTTTTCCTCGCCGCGCCGGTGCTCAAGAAAATGGATGGGTTCGGCGTGCCCTTCATAGAGGCGTTCCATTCGGTCGTCGCATGGTGGGACCCCAATACGGCCCTGACGTTCTACGTGAGCGGGGGCGGATGGTCGGACATCATCCTCGCGCCGGCGGGCGTATCGATCAACGCGCTCACCGGGAGCCCGCCCAACGAGAACATGCTCCCCTCCCAGGGCATGTTGAACGGCTCGAAAAAGGTCGCGCTTTCCGTGGGAGATTTCGTCTTCTTTCATCCCCTGCAGGGGGACGCCCTTATGCAATTCGACGAGGTCCTGGCGCTGCGCGCCGGAAAAATCGAGGCCAGGTGGCGCCCGTTCGCGTCACGCCTCTAGGAGGAGTTTTCCATGAAGGGGAAGAAATTACTTATCGGTGCCGGTGTCGTCTTCGTTTTTTTCTTTGTGCTCGTCAGGGTGGGGGTCTGGAACTCCCGCGGGGGATTCTCCGAGTTCATCAAGGGCCAGTCCGCACCCTCGCTCGTCCTGGAGCGCCGTGACGCCTCCCTGCATCCCGGTGCTGCTCCCGAGAGCGTCGTGCGCGTGCGCATAGACGCCGCGAAGCCGGTCAACACGGTCGACCCGGAATTCATATCGTTCGCGATCGACAGCTCGCAGCTCGTGGGCGGGAAATGGTGGAATCCCAAGGCCGACCGCGTGGAGATGGGAGGAGGCGAAAAGCACGCCCCCGTATTCGATTTCAACAGTCCGAAAATGGACATTCTCGCGCGCGGGCTCGCGCCGGCCTACCTGCGCATAGGCGGCACGGAGGCGGATAGAATATACTATGACATGGACGACGACGGGAAGGAGCGCAAAGCCCCGCCCGCGCGCTATGAGTCGCTTATGAACAGGAAGCAGTGGGACGAGGCCCTGGCGTTTAACGCGCGTAACGGGCTCAAGTTCGTGTTCACCCTGAACACGGGCCCCTCGTCGCGCAGGCCGGACGGGAGCTGGGACGGCGCGAACGCCGAATCGCTCATGGCCTACGCGGCGAAGCGCGGCCAGCGCGTCGCGATATGGGAGTTGGGCAACGAGCTGAACCTGTTCTGGTACGCGTACGGACCGTCCAAAACGGTGAGCGCGGAGCAGTACGAGAAGGACCTCGCGTCCCTGCGCGCGCTCGCGAAGAAGCATCACCCTGCATCGTTGTGCACGGGGCAGGCGAGCGCCATCTGGCCCGTCCTGGGTGAGCCCCTGGGTCTCATATTCGGAACCCAGGGGCCTTACCTCGCGCGCGCCGGCGCGCTCTTCGATGTCGTGGGCTGGCACTATTACCCGCAGCAGTCCCGCAGGGGACCCGTGGGTTCGCGGCGCGCGTACCCGGCCCGCCTGCTGGATCCCGGTTACCTCGACGAGGCCGGTCACTGGGCGGCGCAGGTCACAAAACTCAGGGATGCATACGCCCCGGGCAAACCCGTGTGGCTGGGCGAGACCGGGAACGCGCAGTACGGCGGGGAGCCGGGCGTATCGGACGTCTATATCTCCGGGCTGTGGTGGATGGACGAGCTGGGGCTCCTCGCGCGCTCGGGCCACGCCGTGGTGGTGCGCCAGACCCTGTGCGGCTCGAATTACGGGATGATCGACCAGGAGACTCTCACCCCGCGTCCCGATTACTGGAACTCGCTTCTCTGGAAACGTTTGATGGGCCGGAAATCCTATAGCGTCCAGGTCGAAGGCGAGGGGACCTCCAAGGTACGCGTGTATGCCCACGATTCGCCCGGGGGCGGACTGTGCGCGCTCGTGATCAACCTGAACCATGACCGGGACGCCGCGGTGACCTTCCCGGCGATGAAGGACCGTAAGGTGGTCGTGTACCGCCTGAACGCGCCCGACATCCTGGGCCCGGTCGTGCTCCTGAACGGCGCGCCGCTCGCGGTTACGGGCGACGGAACGCTGCCGACGCTCGCAGGCGAGGAGCTTCCGGTCAAGGGTGAGCCGGTAGTAAAGGTGCGCCCCCTCTCGTATGCGTTTGTCCGGTTTCCGTGAGCCGGGGGAAGCGGGGGCAGGCGATGAAGCGTAAGAGAAAGGTTCTGATACTGCTTCTCGCCCCCTGCGCGCTCTTTCTTTTTCTCGAAATCGCGGTCAGGGTCGTCATCGACCTTCCCGCGAAGACCGATTTTTACGCCTCGATACGCAGGGACGAGATCCCCTTCTACCAGGAGAAATTCGGGGTACGGACGAACTCCGGCCCCGACTGGATCCACCTGGGATGGATCGCCGACCCGGAAAAACAGCGTTACGCGGTATTCCGCATTGAGCCCGCGGGCGAGACGCGTGTCGCGGAGACGCGCTACGGGAGCTGCCTCGTGGAAAACCTCGAGCCGGGTTCCCGGTACCTGTTCCGGGTGCAGTCGGGCGACGGCGCGTTCGATCACACCGTGGCGTGCGCAACCGCGCAGCACCGCCGGGCGGCGGCGATGACCCCCCGCATCGCGTCCGCGTGGCGCCCCGTGTTTCGCCCTTCAAAAACGGGCGACTACCTGAACGATCACACGGTGTTCCGCTCGCACGACGGCGTGTGGCATATAGTGGGCATCACGGCCTTTGGCGAGGGGGATTACGCGAAGGAAAAATATTTCGCGCACGGGGTATCGCGCGAGTTTCCCCCGCCGGAGGGTTCCATGATGGAGGAGCGCGACCCCGTCGCCGATTTCGGCCGGCTCGCGTGGGCGCCCCACGTGATCGTCGAGGACCGGTACTACCTGTGGTTTTCGCCGCACCGGGCGTACCTCGCGACGAGCACGGACGGCTACGCCTGGAAGGAGGAGGGCGATCGCTCCTTCCTTCCGCATAATCCGCAGTTCCGCGATCCCATGGTATTCAAGGTCGCCCAACGCCAGTGGCTCATGTACGCGACCGCGCGCGACGGCTACTATTCCTCGGTGGACGCGTACCAGTCGTTCGACCTCGCGCACTGGCAGTATATCGGCCCCGCGCTTGCGATGGGGTGGGGCGCGGAAAGGGCGGGGGCGCAGTCCTCCGCCGAATCGCCGTTCGTGTTTGCGCATAACGGCAGGTACTTCCTGTCGGTGACCTACAACAACGATTCATTTTTCTGGAATCCGCTCTTGCTGTCGCTGGGCGTGTGGCCGGACCGGGGCTCGTACAACGAGACGCTCGTCCTGCGCAGCACGAACCCGTACTCGTTCGGCACCTACCGCGGGAAGGGGAACTCCCCGGCGCTCGCCGCCGTTCTGGAGGCGCACGCACCCGAATATATTTTCACCGGCGGGAAATGGTACATTACGACCGCGGGCTGGCCGTGGGTCGCCTCGCTCACGAAGGGCGAGGTCGCCGTCGCCGAGCTCGATTGGAAGGAGGATTGATCGAGGGGCGCCGGGGGGTATGGGGGGCGTTTTTTGACTTGTGGGTAATGAGTAGGTCTCAATCGGGCTCGCCGAGCACGCGCTTCATCCACGCGATGATCGTCCCCGGGTAGCGGTGCCGGTGCGTATAGAGGAAATGGGTGCCGTGGACGCGGCCCTCTTCCATCACGAATTTCATGAGCGGAAGCGCGCCCGATGCGCCCGCAGCCATGCGCGTGCGCCAGATGTTTTCCATGACGGCAACCGGATTGTTGCAGTAATAGTCCCCCGTAGAGCACACCTGGAACACAGGCGCCGGTGACGCGCTAGAGAGAAGCGTGGAGTAGGCCTGCGTGACGCTCTGGCCGTAACTGTCTCCGGGGGACATGAGTATCAGACCCCTCACGCCTTCAGGGTGCGCCAGGAAATACTGGAGAATGAGAACGCAGGAATAACTGTTTCCCTCGAGGAATATTTTTCCGGTATCGACCCACGCGCCATGATCCTTCTCCACGGATCGAATACCCCCCCGGATATCGTCGAACGATCCCCAGTACATATTGCCCTCGTTCGTTTCCCAGGAGCGCGTCTGCCCGCGGTACGAGAGCGAATCCCCGTGACCGCGCATGTCGATCACGAGCACGCTGCAAAATTCCAGGGTTTCGCGCCGCACGGGGTAGTAGGTGCGGTCCGCCTGGAGCATATGGATGTCGATGAGCAGGGGGCGGCGCGCCCGCGGTGAGAGGGAGAGGGTGGCGTGGATTGTCCACCCGTCGGGGGTTTCGTAGCGCAATTCCACGGGGTAGCCGTACCGGCCTTCGCGCTCGCCCGTGTGCGCATATTCCGGCGCGTCGCAGCCCGCCGCGGCGGCAAGCAGCACGCCCGTCACCATGCACGCGCCGATAACGGCCCGGTGTATCAACGCCCGTCCTCCTTTTCCGTATTTTTCAGGTAGTGTGTGAGCGACCACCGGTCGTTCGATGAATCGTGAAATACCAGGTAGATGCCGCCGTCGTCGCACCGGAGCTTGAAATATTCCCCGCCGGGGTCGTACCACCGGTCGAGGATTTCCCGAACGGCGAGCTCATGATCGCCCATCCTGATACGGTAGGGACGTTCCCCATCTCGGTATCCGGAGTGGGAGAACACCTGCAGGGTGAAGCCCGTGTCAGTCGGATCGATCATGTCTTTTTATATACCGGGGGTGCGCCCCGGCAAAGCAGAATTTTCCGCGCGCAGCACCTTCGCAGACGACGGCTTCAACTGTTTCGCGAGGCCGGAAAACGGCGCAAATTCCCGGGAAAAGTATTTTGTTGCTGACGCGGGGCCGCCGCCTCTGTATGCTTGTGCTGCCGAAAATGGGAGAAATGCAAATTTTCATCGCACACCCCGCGGAAGCAAGCCGTGATCGCGCGAACGGGCGCATCGGCGACCCCATGCCCGCGGCGCGCGCCGGGGAGGGCGTCATTGTGCGCGCGGGGATGGACGACCCGGACACAGGCCGCCGATCGCGACGGAGCGGGCCGGTATGAGTTTCCAGGGCGCCGAACTGTTCTATCTATTAAACCTGGTCTTCGTGGTGGCATACTCGACCGCCATGTTCATGTACCTGGGCCGTCATGACATGAGGGCGTCCGGGGCGCGGTCCCTCCAGCAGGTGCTCGTGGGCATCATTTCCTGGGCCTTCTACGATTCCATCATGGCCAGGATGGGAAGGCTGGCGGACCCGGAGACCGCCTTTCTCCTGTTTCGCGTGCTCAGCTTCATGTGGCTCGCGTTCGGCGGCCTGGCGAGCGAACAGATCATTTCGCTCATCCGGCCCGTGGGCTGGAGGTTGCGCACGCTCATTTATCTGCCCTACTTTTTAATGTACCTGTCGCACATCGCCTTCCCGAACTATACCAGCGCCGCCGTATATGGAATCCCGGGCGGATGGGACTCGTATCCCGGCCCCTGGCAGATGGTTTACAATTCGCTGTGGATGGGCATGTTCCTTTTCCTCGCGGGCTGGCTGGCCGTTTCGGTACGGCGCGAACGGGACCCGAACGCCAGAAGCGAAAAAACCGTGCTCCTCGCCGGGGTGGTGCTGGCGATGGGGGGACTGGGCCTTTCGAGGTTTCTACTGCAAAAAATGGGCCCCGGATTTCCCGCGCTGGGAAACGTCTCGATGGCGCTCTATGCCCTGGCCGCGTTCGTTGCTCTCAAGAAATACGGCAGGGTGATTTCGCACCGCACGATATACCGCACCACGGTGAACAGCATCCCCAACGGCCTGGCCCATGTACATGAGGGACTCGTCACATGGACGAACACCGCGTTCCTGGAGATGCTGGGAAAATCGGAGGCACAGACGGTGGGCAGGCCGATACGCAATCTCCTGAACGATGCCGGGATGCAGGCGGATGGAGCCGGCGAGGAAGAATCCGGAGCGCGCGAACTGCCGCGTGACGCGGTGCTTCACCGGGGCGATTCCTATCTCATGGTTTCGTCGACGCCCCTGGACCCGGACGACCCGGAACAGGGAACGCTCTTCGTGCTCACCGATATCACCGACCGCGAGAAGGCCGCCGTCGCGCGGGAGCATTTCATCCGCGAGCTGGAGCGCCTGTCCAGCATGGACGGGCTTACGCGCGTGTACAACCGCCGCTTTTTCGACGGCCGCCTGGAAGAGGAATGGTTCCGCCTCCAGCGCAGCGGAAGGCCGCTCTCGCTTCTTATGCTGGATATAGATCATTTCAAGAACTACAACGACGCCTACGGCCATCAGGCGGGCGACGAGTGTCTCCGGGAGATCGCGCGCATAATCCGGCAGAACTGCAAGCGCGCCTCCGACATCCCGGCGCGCTATGGCGGGGAGGAATTCGCCGTCATCATGCCGGAGACCGAGGCGGAAGGGGCACGGGCGGCCGCGGACGCGATACGCCGGGAGGTCCAGGAATCCGGTATCGTTCACGCGGCGTCGCCGGTTGCCGGCATGGTGACGATCAGCATCGGTGCGGCGACGGTATTTCCTACAAAGGAATTCGAGCCCGGGAGTATCGTCGCCCTCGCCGACGATGCGCTTTTTAAAAGCAAGCGGGCGGGCAGAAACAGGGTTACCGTCCGGGAAACGGCGGGATCCCCGTCCCCCGGGGAATGAGTTTTCCCACCCGGGCACGACGGATCGGCTCCGCGGTGAATATTTTACTTGCAAAAAAAGGCTTTTGTTGTATGAGTACTCATCTCCCCGTGAGATTCCAGGAAAGTTCGTTTTCAGGGTTTTATCCCGACCACATTCGCGGACGTTTACATCGTATAGTGTATGGCACGGCACAAATGCACATCCGTCCCGCCGGGGGGCGTGACGCGCACCGATTTAACTTGAACGATCCGGGCACCATCGCCCGATCTCTCACGAATACAGGGCAATTAACCAGGAGGAAGACGCGATGAGGGAGTATACGCTGGACAAACCGGACAATCTCGTTGAGATGTTCGAGGATACTTTATCCCGTTTTGGCGACCGGGAATGGCTGGGCACCAAGAACAAGAAGACTAATTCATACGAATGGGTCTCCTACCGCGAAGCGGCGAAAAAGATTGACGCCATCCGCGGCGGTCTCGCCAAGATAGGAGTCAAGAAGGGCGACGGGGTCGCCATCATCGACAACAACAGCGTTGAGTGGGCCGCATGCTGCTACGCCTCCTACGGCCTGGGCGCGCGATTCATCCCCATGTACAAGGCGGAGCTCCTTAAAATCTGGAATTATATCCTTACCGACAGCGGGACACGCGTCCTCTTCGTCAGGGACCAGGAGATTTTCGACAAGGTGAAAAACTGGACGACCGAGATCGAGTCGCTCAAGAATATCTTCCTGATCGAGGGAACCGGCCCCGATTCGCTCGCCGAGCTCGAGAAGCTGGGCGCGGACAATCCAGTCCCGGCCATTCATCCCGGCCCCGAGGATATCGCCGGGCTCATCTACACCTCGGGCACGACCGGGGAGCCCAAGGGCGTGCTCCTCTCGCACGCGAATTTCAGCAGCAACGTGCATGCCTGTCTCAAGAACATGCCCATGCTCGACCAACATACCCGCACACTGTCGTTTCTTCCGTGGGCGCACTCGTACGGCCAGACCGCGGAGCTCAACACCCTCATGCGGATGGGCGGCTCATGCGGATTCGCCGAGAGCGCACAGACGATCGTGGACGACCTGGGGCTCGTGAAACCCACGCTGCTGGTCGCCGTGCCCAGGATTTTCAACCGCGTATACGACGGTCTGCACGCGCGCATGAACGACGAGGGAGGGCTTGCCAAGACGCTGTTTTTCATGGGAAAAAATTCGGGACAGAAAAAACGCGATCTCGCCCGCGAAGGGAAATCCAGTTTCCTCGCGAATCTCAAGTTCGCGATCGCCGATAAAATCGTCTTCTCGAAGGTGCGTGCGCGCTTCGGAGGGAACCTCAAGATGACCCTGAGCTCCAGCGCGGCGTTGAGCCCCAACATCGCCGAATTCTTTTTCGATATCGGTCTTCCCATCTACGAGGCATGGGGAATGACCGAGATATCGCCCGCGGGTTCGGCCAATTCGCCGCTCGCGTACAAGATCGGGAGCGTGGGCAAGGCCCTGGACAAGGTGACGTTCGCCATCGACAAGACGGAGACCGGCCCGGAAAGCCGGGACGGGGAGCTTGTCGTGTACGGCCCCAACGTGATGAAGGGATACCACAACAAGCCCAAGGAAACCGCGGAAACCATGACCCAGGACGGGGGGCTTCGCACGGGCGACCGCGCCTACATAGACGACGACGGCTTCCTGTATATAACCGGGAGAATCAAGGAGCAGTTTAAGCTGGAGAACGGAAAGTTCGTATATCCCGCCGCGATCGAGGAGGAAATCAAGCTGATTCCCCTGGTGGAATTCGCGATGGTCTACGGCCTCAACATGCCCTACACCGTGGTACTCGTGTACCCCGATTTCCTCGTGCTGCAGAAATTCGCGAAAGAGAACAATCTGCCGGAGGCCCCCGCGGAGCTCATAAAGGAAGAAAAGGTCGTGAAGCTGTTCGAAAACACGATTAGCGGGCAGTTGAAGGGCAAGTTCGGCTCGTACGAGGTCCCCAAAAAGATACTTCTCATGGCGGAGGGCTTTTCCGTAGAAAACGGGATGCTCACGCAGACGCTCAAGCTTAAACGGCGCGCGGTGCTCCAGAAGTACCAGTCCGACATCAACAGGCTCTACCAGACGAAGTAATTCGTGTGCCGCACCGGCGTTCGCCGGAATAGTGAAACCACACGGGGGGCGCGGGAAACCGCGCCCCCTTATTTCAGGCGACGGGTGGTGGGAAGTTATACGAAACAGCCCGCCGTTGGACGGCGTCCAGCGTGAACGTGCGCCCCATGAATTTTTTACTTGCAATCCCCTATTATAATATTACATATCGTAGCAGTTGGGCATCTAAATATTCCCCTTTTTATTGTAATGAGGCGTTAGGCGCCGTCTGCTGAAAAAAATAGATCGTTGGAGGTATCATCCCATGGCTCGCCTGGCTGAATCATTCCTCTCCCGGTACCGGGACGCGTCCTTTCTGAAACAGAAGCTTTCGAGGGCATTGCTGTATTTCTGTATTTTCCTGTGCACGGTGGGTTCCCTCGTGATCCTCGCCTCCCTGCTGATAAATCCCACCGCGCTGCGAACCACGGGGCCCGTCGTGGGCGGAATCATAGGCTTCAGCGTGGCGGCGATGCTGATCCTGCGTGCGGGCTATTATAATTTCGCGGCGAACATGATAGTATGTATAACCACGCTCGCGCTCGCCCTGGGTGCCGTGGCGCGCGTGCCGGAGGCGCCCCATACCATCTACACGTCAAGCTTTTACTACCTGATGGTGGTGATCGTGATGGCCACGCTGTTCTGTACCCGGCGATGGGTCGTGGGGTTGAGCGCGTTCATCGTCATTCTCGATATCGGGATTTTCTTTTTCACGCGGGATCGGCTTGATCCGGCGGCGCTCCAGGCGTCGACATCGGGGGTCATACATATCGCCTTCTCGGCTGTCTTTATAACGATTCTCAGCCAGTTGATCGCGGGAATATTCGCATCCGCCCTGAGGCGCCTCAGGGGCGAATTCCGGAAAAGCGAGGAACAGGTGGGCATAATCGAGCGCCTCTTCCAGTCGGCAAAGGATACCTCGAACCAGCTCGCGGTCATGGCTCAGGAGATGACGGCTTCCTCGGTGACCTTTTCCGAGACATCGCATACGCAGGCCGCGTCCGTGGAGGAGATCACCTCGGCCATTGAGGAAATATCCTCGGGCATGGAGCTCATGAACCAGGG
Organism: Spirochaetota bacterium; assembly: GCA_004297825.1. Taxonomy (NCBI): domain Bacteria; kingdom Pseudomonadati; phylum Spirochaetota; species Spirochaetota bacterium. The sequence continues at coordinate 32,653 of SCSX01000049.1, read as the reverse complement.
GTCGCGCGATCAGGCCCGGAGCCTGGACCTGCTCATCTCCCACATGGAAGAGCTTTCAAGAATCATAGACGACGTGGGACGCATCGCGGGCGACACCATGGAGCAGACCAACAGCACTTCCACGGAAGCGAGGGCTGGAGAGGAGTCCGTGAGGAAGATGAACGGGAGCCTGGGGAAAATCGTGGAAAGCTCGCGGGACATAAGGAACATCATCGGCATCATCGACGACATCTCGGACCGGATCAACCTGCTTTCGCTCAACGCGGCAATCGAGGCCGCCCGCGCCGGGGACGCGGGCAGGGGCTTTGCCGTCGTGGCCGACGAGATTTCGAAGCTCGCGGACCAGACCGCTACGAGCATAGGGGAGATCGACAAGCTCATCCGGTCCAGCAATGAGGAGATCAACAAGGGCATGAACGACATCATGGAGGTGACCGCGAAGATCACCGGCGTGATCGAGCGGGTCAACGCGATCGCGGACGGCATGAACCGCATCTTCGAGTACGTGCGAAAGCAGGCCGATGTAAACCTCCAGGTGAGCAGCCAGTCCGCCAGGGTCAGGAACAAGTCGAACGAGATAACCGGCGGTATCAGCGAACAGAAGATCGCCCTCGATGAAATAGTAAGATCCATCTCCGAAATAAACGGTACGACCCTGACGATGGTCAGCGAATCGGATAGGATCGCCGGGGACTCGAGAAAGATCACGGAGATGTCGGGCCGGCTGGAAGGGACGATCAACGCCGTGGGGAAATAGGGAACAAGCCCGGCGTGCCGGGAAAGGCGCCTTTTCCCTATCGGGTCCGGATATATTTGGTTTGACACCCGCCGCACGGCCGTCCGATCATTGGATCGGTAACGGAACGGTTCACCATTACACCAGGATACGGGAGCAGCCATGAAACGACTATTCGCCCGCAAACCGCTGAAGCTTTTACTCGAGGAGATGGAGGGCGAGAACCGTTTACGCCGCGTCCTGGGGCCGGTGACCCTCACCAGCCTGGGGATAGGGGCGATCATCGGGACGGGCATATTCGTGCTCACCGGCATAGCCGCGCATGACAAGGCCGGTCCCGCCCTCATGCTTTCGTTCGTGGTATCCGGCGGCGCCTGCGTCTTCGCGGCACTCTGCTACGCGGAGTTCGCGTCCATGGTGCCGGTCGCCGGTTCCGCCTACACGTACGCGTATGCGACCCTGGGCGAATTCTTCGCGTGGATTATCGGATGGGACCTCGTCCTCGAATACGCGGTCGTATCGGCCACCGTGGCCCACGGGTGGTCCCACTACTTCCAGAATTTCATGGGCGTGTTCGGGCTCGCGCTTCCCATCGAGTTCGCGCGCGCGCCGATAGATTTCAATCCCGAGACCGGGGTGTTTTACCTGACTGGCGCGTATGTCGACCTTACCGCGATCATCATTACACTGCTCGTCACCGCGATCCTCGTGAAGGGAATAAGGGAGAGCGCATGGTTCAATACGCTCATGGTCGGGATCAAGCTCGTGATCGTGCTCTTCGTGATCGTCGCGGGCATTTTCCTGGTCGATCCGGCCAACTGGACGCCGTTCGCGCCCTTCGGCTTTTCGGGCGTGAGCTTCTTCGGTAAAACCGTGCTGGGAGAGACCGGCGCGGGCGGTGCGCCCCTGGGCATGCTCGCCGGGGCAGCCATCATCTTCTTCGCCTATATCGGCTTCGACTCCGTGTCTACGCATTCGGAGGAGGCGAAGAATCCGCGGCGCGACGTGCCCATAGGCATCATCGCCTCGCTCCTCATCTGCACGGTGCTCTATATCGCGGTCGCCGCGGTGCTCACCGGCATGGTGCGCTACGACCGGATCAATATCGACGCCCCGGTCGCTGACGCCTTCAGCCAGCTTGGGCTCACCTGGGCGCAGCTCATCATCGGGGTGGGGGCGATCGCGGGGATGACCTCAGTGTTATTGGTCATGATGCTCAGCCAGCCGCGCGTCTTCCTCGCCATGGCCCGGGATGGGCTCCTGCCTCCCTCGTTTTTCGGCGCGGTGCACCCGCGTTTCCGTACCCCGTGGAAATCGACCATACTCACCGGGCTGTTCGTCGCGCTCCTGGCGGCGTTCCTGCCGCTGCGCGTGCTGGCCGAACTTACGAATATCGGCACCCTTCTCGCCTTCGTGATCGTGTGCGCCGCCGTGCTGGTGGTGCGGAAAACGCACCCGGAGTTCGACAGGCCCTTCCGCTCGCCGCTTTTCCCGTTCACGCCCATCATGGGCATACTCATGTGCCTCATGCTCATGTTTTCACTGCCGGTCGAGAACTGGCTGCGCCTGCTGGGCTGGCTCCTCGCCGGGGTATGCATCTATTTCGCCTACGGACGGCGCCACAGCGTCATGGCGAAGATTCGCGGGGACGGTAACCGATAATACCGGAGGGCCAAAGGCCCGAAATCCATCCCGTAAAAAAAGATCATCATTTATCCGGTGAACTGCCGGATTCCTGCTATAGTTGAACCGGCGCCCGCGTGACGGGCGCCGACGGAATAATCACGCCGATGCACAGGGGGACCCAGATGAACGAACCGCCCAAATGGAAATGGACCGACATGCAGCTCAAGACCGTGCCGCAGTATTTCAAGGAGACCTGCGACCGCTTCCCCGAACGGGACGCACAGCGCTTCAACCCGAAACTTTACAAGGGCGACGGCGGGGGAAGCTTCACCTACGCCGGTCTGCGGGAGCGCGTTGAGCGCCTCGCCAGCGGCATGCTGTCGCTGGGACTGGAGGCCAGGGAAAAGGTCGCGATCATGTCGGCGAGCTCTCCCTACTGGACACATGCGGACATGGCCATCTCCAACAGCGGCGCCACGAGCGTCACCATTTATCCCACGCTCTCCCTGGGGGAGGTTCGCTACATCATCAACGATTCTAAAAGCAGGTTCGTGTTCGTCGATAACGAATCGACCCTGGGGGTGATCAGGGGCGGGTGGGACTCGATGCCCTCTCTTGAAAAAGTTTTCGTAATGGACCTGGACTACCGGGGGGACGGCGCGAAGGTGATGGGCATGGGAGAGCTCGCCGCGCGGGGCGGGGAGTGGATGAAGACCGGCCGGGCCGGCTACGAAGCGCGGTGGAAGGGCGTGACGCTTGACGACGTGTTCACGATTCTTTACACCTCGGGCACGACCGGACAGGGCAAGGGGGTGATACTCACCCATTGGGCCGCGGCCTCCCGCATGGAGGGCACGAGCGAGTTCATGGACCGCCACCGCATGATGGTGACCGAGAACGACGTCACGCTCTGCTTCCTCCCGCTCTCGCACATCTTCGACCGCGGTTCCTGCCAGCTCCTGGCGCTCTGCAAGGGCGCGTGCATCGCCTACGCCGACAAGCCCGGAACGCTTCTCGCCGACATGCAGAGGTACAACCCGACCTGGATCAACTGCGTGCCGCGCCTCTATGAAAAAATCTACGTTACGTTCCAGCAGCAGATGTCGGCGAGCCCCGTGAAGAAAAAGCTCTTCGACTGGGCGCTGGGCGTGGGGGCGAAGGCGCTCGCGTATCGGAAGGATGCGAACGGCTGCTATAATATGGCACTGGACTTCGACCTGGCGTCGAGGCTCCCCGCCGGGCTTCGCCTTAAATTCAGGGTGGCCGATACGCTCTTCGCCAAGGTGAGGGCGCTTTTCGGAAACAGGTTCCGCCTCTCGTTCTCGGCGAGCGCCGGCATCGCGCCCGAGCTGCTCGTCTTCTATTACACCCTGGGTCTCGCGGTGGTCGAAGGGTACGGTTCCACGGAGAGCTTTAACGCATGCGTGCTGAACCCGCTCACGGCCTGCAAACCGGGCTACATGGGCGTGAACGCGAACGGCAGCTATACCCGCGTGGCCCCGGACGGCGAGCTCGAGATTTCGGGCGCGGGGCTTTTCAAAGGCTACCTCAACAAGCCGGAAGAGGACGCGGCCTCGTTCACCGCGGATGGGTGGTTCATGACCGGGGACCTGGTCCGGCAGGACGCCGCGGGATATTTCAAAATCGTTGACCGGAAAAAGGCGATCATCTGCACCGCGGTAGGCAAGAACATCGCCCCCGCGAAGATCGAAAACCTGTTCTCGACGAGCACGGCGGTGGAACAGATATTCCTGGTGGGCGACGAGCGGAATTTCATCACCGCGCTCATCGTGCCCAACTTCAACTATTTCATCGATACATTCAAAAAGGCGAACATCCCCTTCGACGATTCGGGGATCGAGTGGTCGACTGCCTCGGGCGCGAGGATTTGCGTCCGTGTGGGCGACGACTTCGTATCCGTCCCGCTCCTCGTCGAGGCGATCGCGCGCGACGTCAAGGAAGCCAACGGTCAGCTCGAGGGTTTCGAGCATATTAAGAAATACACAGTTCTCAAGTCCAGGTTCACGGAGGCCAACGGGCAGCTTACCCCCACCCAGAAGGCGAAAAAGAGGGTGATCCTGGAGGCCTATAAGGACGTGATCGACGGGATGTATTCGTAAACGGGCCGGGGCGGCTCCTTCCCATGCGGGAAGGGAGCCGCATGCCCGATCAGAAATCCCGGAGACGCGTCCGAGAATCGCGTCTTCGGGAAGAACGGGCGGGTTTTACTGCAGCGCGCCCTTGTCGTAGACGATGCGCCCGCCGGTTACGGTTGCCAGCACCTCTATCCCCTTGATCTCGTTCGGGGCGACGCGCGTCAGGTCCTTCGACAGGACCACGAGGTCGGCGAGCTTTCCCTTCGTGAGCGAGCCCTTCTCGTTTTCCATGAACTGGGCGTAGGCCGAGCCCATGGTATAGCAATAGAGCGCCTCTTCAGGGGTGAGGCATTCCGCGGCGTTGAGCGGGCCGACGGCTCCGTCCTTGGTTTTACGCGTAACGGCATAGTAGATGTTCAGGAGCGGCTGGAAGTCCACTTCCGCGGGCGCGTCGCTGCCTATGGCCACGGGAACGCCGGCCGCAAGCATCGACTTGTACGGGTATGCGGTCCGCGCGCGCGCCTGGCCCAGGAGCTTCACGTCCTTTTCGGGATTGCACGCGGCGAACGGCTGCACGCACGCGACGACGCCCAGCCTCTTCATGCGCTCAATGTCGGCCGGCTTCATGATCTGCACGTGCTCGATCCTCATGCGGAGGTCCTTCGTCCAGGGGTATTTCTCCTGCGCCTTCTCGATCGCGTTCAGCACCTCGGTGATCGCGCGATCGCCTATAGCGTGGAAGGCAAGCCGGGTTTTCGTGGCCGCAGCGTCCATGATTATCTTTGTGAGCTCTTCGGGCGTGTAGCGGGGAGACCCGTAATTCCCCGGCTCGTCCGCGTAGGGCGCGGTGAGCCAGCCGGTTCTCGTGGAAAAGGCCCCGTCCGAGAAATATTTCACCGGTCCGCGGGTGACCCAGGGATCGTCGAACTTCGCAAACCAGTTGAAGAGCGTATGCAGCACGGAGTCTCCCTGCGCCCAGCAGTCGAAACGGGTCGTGAGGGTCCCCGCGAAATCGTACCGGTACAGCAGCCTGTTCGTGAAGGGCTCCCAGGTATTGTCCTGTACGGAGGTTATGCCGTTTTCGCGGTAGAGCTGGAGGGCCTTGTCGATGATGGCGCGGTGGCGTTCGTCCGAGAGCAGCGCCTTCAGGAAATCGCCGTACGCGGAGGACCCCATTGCCTCGTCCCGGAGGACGCCGGTGGGCTCGCCCTTTTCATTCCGCACGATCTGTCCGCCCTTGGGGTCGGGCGTGTTCCTGTCGATGCCCAGGTCCTTGAGCTTTTTCGAGTTCGCCCATGCCGCGTGCCCCGAGTACTGCATCAGGAACACGGGGTTGTCGGGCGCCGCGGCGTCCAGGAGTGCCTTGTCGGGCTTGGGGCACTTGTCGTAGTCCCAGGAGTTCCCGAGCACCAGTTCCCCCGGCTTCTTCTTCGCGGCCTCGGCCTTTACGACCGCGGCGATTTCCTCGCAGGTTTTTCCCCACAGGAGGGGCTGAAGGTAGAAATTGCCGGCGGCTAGCGTATGCGCGTGGTTGTCGTTGAAGCCGGGTATCACGGTCTTCCCCTTCAGGTCGATCTTTTTCGCGCCGGGGAGCGCAAGGGCAAGCGCGTCTTTCGAGGAGCCCACGAATACGATCTTTCCGCCCGCGACGGCGACGGCTTCCGCCCTCGGGTTTTTCGCATCGACGGTGATGACGTTCGCATTGTGGAAGATATAGGCCTGTTCGGGAAGCCCCTTGCGGGACGGACCGGGGAGAAGCATGAGCACGATGACGATGAGCGCCAACGCACCGGCGACTCCCAGGGCGATCTTTTTCTTCATGGCGGATAGTCCTCTCGATTAGTGTATTGAATGATCACAGGATCACGCGGTCGCCGCGGGGCGTAACCATTCAAATTGTTGTGCCGATTTTCCGGATGCTACACGGGAAACCGGATCCCGCGCAAGTAGAAATCCGACCGGCCGGAAATATTAGCCCGGGCGCGGTCTCTCCCCGGGGGGAATTCACGTCACCGCGGGTTCCCCCACGGAAAGCTCCTTGAGATTTCCAACCGCGACGGCGAGCTGCTCGGCCGACTTGGAAACGTCGTCGGTGCTCGATGCGAGCTCCTGGGTCGTCTCGTTGATGACCTGGATGCTCTTGGATATCTCCTCGAGCGCGTTTTTCTGCTCGTCGGCGGCGGTGAGGATGCTCTGGGACTCGGAGAGCACGCTGTCCAGCGAGCCGCGGGCTTTCTCGTTCAGCGAGAGGTCCTCGCGCGCGAGCACGACCACGCGGTCTATCTTAAGCCCGAACTCGGCGATGGAGGCTATCATCATATTGAGCGAACCGATGAAGAGCTCGAGCCTCTCGAGGGCGCGCTGGACCTCCTGGTTGCTTCCCGCAAAGAGATTGTTGATGGTTTTCAGGTTCCCCGTCGTGTTGTCGGCAAGCTTGCCGATCTCCTCGGCGACGACCGCGAACCCGCGCCCGTGTTCGCCCGCGCGCGCCGCCTCGATGGACGCGTTGAGCGACAGGAGATTTATCTGGTCGGATATGTCCTCGATGATGCCCACCGTGTCCTGCACCTCGCGGAACTTGGAGGTGGCTGTCGACATGACCTTGAGGGTGTCCTGTATCTCCGTCTTCGATTTCTCGACCATGGTGTTGAGCTTGTCGCGGATGGTGAGGGCGGACCCCATTTCGCTGCCGGCCTCCGATACGATGCGGTAGAGGTTCGCCATCTCCTCCTTGACGCGCTCGGTGAGGTCGCGCTGGTTTTTCGCCATGGTGTACACGCTTTCCCCGCTCGCGGTCACCTCCTCCACCGAGGACGTGAGCTCCTCCACCGTGGCCGCCTGGGTCTGCGCGTTCGTCGAAAAGGTGAGCGTGGTGCCCACGAGCATTGAGGTGGCCTCGGCCACCCTGCGCGCCGACTCGCCCGACGATACGAGGATGCTGCGGATCTTGTCCCCCTGCACACAGGATTCGTTGAACGACTTCTCGAGCATCCTGTGCGACCGTTCGCTCATGGAAAGCGCCGCGACGCAGCACACGCCGGTCATGACGAAGCTGACGGTAGAATCGGCGAGAAAGTCCACCGCCTGTTCGTGCGTGAGAAATCCCTGGCTCTCGTTTATGAGCGAATAGGCGACCACCCCGGCGATCTGCAGAAGGGAATAGAACACGACGGATCGTTTCCCGGAAACCAGCATGGCAATGATGATGAGCGGGACCATGTAGACGATCGTATCGGCCGCAACGAGGATATCCTTGGTTTTCGTAAGGTTGAAGATGATGAGCCAGAGGATCGCGGTAACGGGCGCAAGAAGGAAGTGGGACGCGACGGAGCTGTGCCCCTTTGTGGTGAGGATGAGTGCGATAACAAAAATCGCCTCAATCACAAAAATCGCGACGACGGCGAAATCGCCGAACCCCCTTCCGCGAACCACGGCGATAACCAGGGCATTGAGGACCATGACCACTGCGAGCACGATGGTGAGGAGGATTATTATGAATGCGCGCTGCTGCTCCCGGTAATCCCGGTCCTTATATCGGTGGAGGAAAAATTCCCGCATCCTGTCCATAATGTCGCCTCGCGGATATTGTAGGATTTCGAAACGAGACGGATGATTTATAGCATCAAATTGTGAGAAAGTCAATCATCATCCTTCACCAGCGGGAAGGTGGCCCCTCCCTGGGGAAAGACCGCGACCCGGGCCCGCTTCCCGATCTTCCGGGCGGCGATATCGACGATCTCCTGGGGATCGTGTGCGTGGACGAAGAAGCCCAGCCGTTTGACCACGTCGTCGGTGATCGTGGGCACGTGGAAGTAGATGTCGAACTCGCGCAACAGCTGCATCGAATAGTAGAGCAGGAATTTCTCCTCGACATTAAGTCCCGGGCGGATTTTCTCCAGGAACCCGAGCACCCGGGACGGCCCCAGGGTGCGCAGAATCGTCTTCACCAGCCAGATTGGCTTGGACTTTTCGGGGACGATTATATCGTCCATGCCGCGCTCGGCGCGCAGGAATCCGATAATCGTTCCGCGGGACTTAAGCGAGGGGAGGGAATTGCCCACGCACTTCATGCTCTGTTTGAAATTGATGTCCATGGGATTGGAATTGACGATGATCGCGTCCATTTTCCCGGGAACCGGACAGCCCGCGATGCGCACGTTGAAATCGATCGCGGCGCGGTGGCATTCGATGGGATGGCCCGCGAACGCGCCGATAATGCGGCGCGTGTGATCGATGACTACGTTCAGGCAGAATACGGGCGCCTTGATCAGGGTGATGATTTCCTCGAGGTCGCCGCGGAACGAGTTCTTGTCCGGCATCATGCCCACGCGGTTGTAGCGGTACGGGGGCTCGGCGATTATGGAATGATGCGCGGCGATCGTGTCCACGGAGGCCACGCCCGGGAGGATGTTCTTCATCCCGCCCCCGAACCCGGCCCACAGGTGCGGCTCCACCATGCCCAGGCTGATGATGAGATCGGCGTCCGCGAGGTGCGCATTGAGCGAAACGGGGGTCCCCCGGCGTGTCTTCCCGAAGTAACGGTTCTTCGCGGCATCGAAGGCGAAATGGTTTTCCCATTTCACCTTCTTCATGTTGGCGGCGCCGATCTTTTCGGCCATCTCAGCCTCGGTCATGGGGGTATGGATGCCGAGTCCGGGAATGACGGTCACGCTTTTCGCGCCGGCGTCCATGACCTGCTTGAGCACGATGCCGAAGAACTTGTACACCGGGGTGGGGCGCGTGTTGTCGTCGACGACGACGACCACCTTTTTGCCCTTGAGCTTCATCTTCGAGAGCGCCGCGGAACCCACGGGCTTTTTCAACGCCTCCCTGACGGCGGCAAGCTCGTCGGCGGGGGCCTTGACGGCCTTCGATTCCGGTTTCGGGTAGTGCATGGTCCATGTGTCGGGTACGCGGATGGTCAGGGTGTCCTTGCCCCACGGTAGTGTAACGTTCATGGATTCCTCCTCGCGGTGTGTGTTTGTGTTTCGAAAGCAGGGCCCAACGCGCCGGACGCGCGTATTCTTCCACCCGGATCGGTACCGGCGAATGACGCCCTCCCGCGGATACGGCCGGGCGGCCGCGCACCGTGTCATGATGAAAACTTCTTGACAGTGTATGATATCATCATACACTGTATGGAGCATAGTCGAAATTCGTTGTATGTCAATAAAAAAATCGACTTGTTGCGAAACTGCCGTCTCGCGCTCGCAGGGAACCCCTGCGGGGGGCTTTTAAGGGGCTTCGCCCCTTATACCCCGTAAAAAATTTAGTTATGCAACAAGTCTGATATATATCTCCCTGAATTGTGAACAAGGTGACCCCGATGCCGCATAAACCAGCGCCGCGCGCGCCCCGCAGGGCGGGCGCGAAAAAGATGATCAACTCCGTGCAGAAGGCAGCGGAGATACTGAACGTGTTTATCGACGACGATACGCCCCTGGGGATCACCGACTTCGCGAGGAGGCTGGGACTGCCCAAGCCCACCGTCCAGAACCTCGTGCAGACGCTTGAGCACCTGGGGTACCTGGAAAAGAACGACGCGACCTTCAAGTATTCGCTGGGGCCGGCGCTCTTCCAACTGGGCATGAAGTACGCGACCAATATGGACCTGGTCGCGACGGCGCGCGTGTGGATGGAAAACCTCTGTCTCCAGTTCCATGAGGCGGTCCACGTGGGCATGCTCGTCGGGGACAAGGTGGTGATAGTGCTTCGCGTGGAGCCGGAGAGCCGGTTCATGGTGTTTCCCCAGGTCGGGTCCGTCATTCCCTTCCATTCGACGGGCATCGGGAAGGTGCTTTTCGCGTTCATGGACGGGCCGCGCAGGGAGCATCTCATGGAGAAGAGCGAATTCCCAGGCCTCACCGCGAACACGATCGTTTCCCCGGGCGCCTACCTGGGCGAGCTTGAGCGGGTGCGCGCCGAGGGACTTGCCTTCGACAACGAGGAATCGGTGGCGGGGCTCTCGTGCGTGAGCGCTCCCATCTTTGGCGAACGGGGGCAGGTAATCGCCGCGTTTTCCGTCACCGGCAGAACCGAGACCTTTTGCGCGCAGAAGGAAAAGATTATAAACGCGGTCCGATACACGGGAAGCCGGATTTCGGCGCAGATGGGCTACAGGGGCGCCTGATTCGCGCCGGGCTGAATAACGCCGTTGCGCGTCACGCGGCAGGAAGCACTATCGGCGCCAGCCACTCGCTTCTATTCCCTTTCTCCGTGCGGATGGTTTTAAAAAAAAGGAATATTTTTCGTGATGTGGTAATATCAAATCAACCGGTTCCTTCTCCGCATCGCGGAGGAGGCGGGCCGGGAATACGGGGATCGTGTCGAATATGGCTCTGCACGTAGACCAGGATATCTGCATGGGGGAACACTGCCCCGCCAACAGGCGCTGCGTCCGCGCGTGGCGCTGTCCCGGGCTCAAATGGGACGAAGAAAGCGGAAAAGCGAAAATCGATATGGCAACCTGCGTGAAATGCAATGTCTGCGCGGTGGTCTGTCCCATGAGGGCGATCCGGCCGGAGAAACCGGAATTAAGCAAAAGATGAAAAGCCTCGCCGTGGAAAAGGAATAGTCCCGGTCACGGAATGTGCTTGCGTGCGCGCGGGAGACGGTGGTACCCTTCCCCAGGCGGAGGCGCTTCCATGAAAAAATTCCTGTCCGGCAAAGTCGTGAAAATAATCCTTCTTTCGATCCTGGGGCTTGTCGTGCTCCTGGGCGCAGGCGGCACCGGTTATTATTTCCATATCACCCGCGGGCCCATGCCCCGCATCGACGGGACCCTTCAGGCGAAGGGACTGACCGACAGGGTGGAGGTCATCCGCGATTCGAACGGCGTCCCGCACGTGTATGCGAAGAACATGCACGACCTGTTTTTCGCGCAGGGTTACGCGCAGGCGCAGGACCGCTGGTGGCAGATGGAATTCTTCCGCCATACCTGCGCCGGAAAGATCGAGGAGCTCACCGGCAAGAAACCTAATCTTGTTTCCGCGGATATCTACCTTCGTTCGCTCGGCCTCTACCAGGCGTGCCGCCGGGATTACGAAAAATTCACGCAGGCGGAGCGCGCCGTGATCGACGCGTTCGCGGAGGGGGTGAACGCGTACATTGCAGGCCGAAGCCCCGGAGGGCTCTCCGTGAATTATTCGATACTCGGGCTCACTGGAGTCAAATTCACGATTGAGCCATGGACGGCACTTGATACGCTGGCCTTTTCCAAGCTCATGGCGTGGGACCTGGGCCTCAGCCGGGATCCGGAGGTCACCTGGACGAAGCTCCACCGCCTGCTGGGCAAGGAGATGGCCGAGCGATGGTTCCTGCCTCCGTGGCCGTTCGGGAAGAAGCCCACGGTACTCCTTGAGGAAGACGCCCGCGCGATCGGGATGAATGTCGCCTCCTCGGCCGCGGACGGGATGGCGGTTTCGTTCAGGACGTGTGAATTCAGCGGGTACCCGGGTGACGATCCGGTTCCCGACCTGGGCTGGCTCAACGGCGGGCTGGAGGGGGCCGGCAGCAACAGCTGGGTCGCGACCGGGCCCATGACCAGGAGCGGGAAGCCGCTTCTGGAAAACGATCCGCACCTGGGGATACAGATGCCTTCCATCTGGTACGAGGTCGCCCTTCATTGCGCGGACGACGGCTCGGGCCGGCCGTTCGATGTCGCGGGGTTTACGTTTGCCGCCAACCCGGGGGTGGTAGTCGGCCATAACAGGGATATCGCGTGGGGAACCACGAACGTCTACCCCGACGTGAACGACCTTTACATGATCAAGGTGAACCCCGACAATCCCTTACAATACCAGTGGAACGGCGCATGGCGCGCGATGACCGTCCGTCAGGAGGTGATTACGTTCGGGAACGGGAAACCGGCCGTCTCGATCACGGTCAGGGAGACCCACCTGGGACCGATAATCAACGACAACAAATATGATGCGTCCGCCGATAAGCCGGGAGGGTTCAACAACGCGGACCCGCTCGCCCTGCGCTGGACGGCCCTGGAAACAGGGCGCATCGTACACGCGATTATCGGCCTCAACAAGGCGAGGAACTGGGAGGAATTCCGCGTGGCTCTCCGGAACTGGGATGTACCGTCGCAAAGCATTATATATGCCGATACAAAGGGAAATATCGGCTACCAGATGCCCGGAAGGATTCCCGTCCGGCCGGCTAACCTGAACGGCCAGGTGCCCACGCCGGGTTGGGGCTCCGAGTACGAATGGAAGGGCTACATACCCTACGACCTGCTCCCCCGCGCCTATAACCCGGCGCGCAACTTTATCGTCGCCGCGAACCAGGAGGCCGCCCCGGCGTCGTATTACGCGATGTTGAACGCCAGGCTCGGGGGGAACGCGGATTTCGGGAGCACGTTCAACAAATGGAACTACGGGTACCGGGGGGAGCGTATCGGCGAGCTCATGACGAAGCTCGCGCCGCACACCGTGGATACCTACCGGGCAATCGCCGGCGACAACAGGTATCTTCCCGCCGATGAGATACTCCCGTATCTGGCCGCGCTCAAGTTCGACGATCTCGCGCTCACGGAGGCAAGGGACTGGCTCGTGGGCTGGGACCGTGTGGCGACGGAGCAGAGCCCGCACGCGGCGCTTTTCGGCTGCTTCTGGATGAAGCTCATGATCAACCTGTTCAAGGAAGAGCTGGGCGACACGGTCAAGCTTGACGGCACGGACAGGGAAATGCGCGCCGTTGCCCTGCTTCTCGAGAATGCCCGGGACGCCTGGTGGGACGATCCGTCCACGAAGGACAGGACCGAGACCAGGGACGACATACTCGCGCGCTCCTTCCGCGAGGGCCATGTCGCCGCGGTCGAGGCTATGGGCGGGAACCGCGCGCGCTGGGAATGGGGAAAGCTGCACAAGGCGCGCTTCGTGAGCAACCCCCTGGGCGCGAGCGGGATCGGCCTCATCGAAAAGCTCGTGAACGGGGGCCCCGTGCCGATCGGGGGGAGCACCGAGTGCGTGAACAGCCAGATGTGGTACGTGCACAACGGGAACTACGAGGCGCGCAGCATCCCGTCCATGCGCATGATCATCGACATGGCCGACCCGGAAAAGAGCGTGTGCATCAATTCCACGGGACAGAGCGGGCACCCGGGAAGCCCGTGGTATGAAAATATGATAACGGCCTGGCGGAACGCGGAGTACCATCCCATGTTGTGGACCAGGGAACAGGTTGACGGGGACGCGGCACACAGGCTGGTGCTTACACCATAAGCCCGCGGGAGGGATGACGGCCCTGCCGTGAGATAAACTGCCGGTGGGCGCGCATCCTTCGCGTATTCGATGCTACAGTACGGTGCCGGACAATAAAAGGCTCGCGATCGAAAAGTAGATGACCAGGCCCGATACGTCGACGAGCGTCGCGACGAAGGGCGCGGAGGACGTGGCGGGGTCGACGCCGACACGTCTTAGTATAAAGGGAAGCATGGAGCCCGCAAGCGTGCCCCAGAGCACCACGCCGACAAGCGCGAACCCCACGGTTATGCCCACCTGCATCCAGTGCGGTCCGTAGATATCCATGAACTGCTGCCAGATCGCGATCCGGGTGAAGCCGATAAGCCCCAGTATCCCGCCCAGGATCGTACCGGACATGAGCTCCCGCAGAAAGACCCGTCCGAAGTCGCGAAGCTTTACCTCGCCCACCGCCATGGCGCGGATCACGAGGGTGCTCGCCTGCGAGCCTGAATTGCCGCCGCTCGATATTATGAGCGGTATGAACAGTGCGAGCACCACGGCCCGCGCGATTTCTTTCTCGAAGTACCCCATCGCGGTGGCGGTAAGAAGCTCTCCCAGGAACAGGATCACGAGCCAGGTGGCGCGCTTGCGGGTAAGGCTCAGAATGGGTGTGTTCAGATAGGGATCCTCCAGAGCCTCGACGCCCCCCATTTTGTGGATGTCCTCGGTGTCCTCTTTTTCGGCGACGTCCAGGATGTCGTCCATGGTGACGATGCCCACCAGGTAGCCCCCGGAATCGACGACCGGTATGGCGTACAGGTCGTATTTCTTGAACTGCCCGATCGCCTCCTCCTCGGGCATGGTCGCCTCGAGTGCGATAAACTTCCTGTCCATTATCGAGGAGACCTTCTTGTTGGGCGCGGCGATGAGTATGCGCCTTATGCTCAGTTCGTCGATAAGCTTTCCCTTTTCATCCACAACGTAGATCATGTTGAGCGTTTCGCTGTCGCTCCCGTGCCTGCGGATGAACGAGAGCACCTGTTTCACCGTCATGTTTTGGCGCACCGCGACATAGTCGGTGGTCATGATGCGTCCGATGCTATCCTCGGGGTAGCCCAGCAGGGTGCGCGCGATCTCGCGTTCGTCTTTCGAGAGGAGGCTCAGGATGCGGGTCACGAACGCGGGGGGCAGCTCCTCGAGGAGCGCCGTGCGGTCGTCCGGCGACATCTCGTTCAGGATGGAGGTTATCTGCCCCTTGCCGATATTCTCGAGCAGCTCTTTCTGGATGTCGAGGGGGATGTGCTCGAAGGTGTCCGCCAGGAGCGCCTTGGGAAGCAGTCGGAACACGATCAGCCGGTCGGACTGGGGAATATCCGAGATGAGCTCGGCCAGGTCTTCCGGCGACCAGTCGCGGAAAATTTCCTTGAGCAGGGAAAAATTCCTGGTCCTGATAAGCTCTTCTATTTCGGGCTGTAACAGCGAACCGTACATGGGAATTCCGTTATTGAAACCTGATCCTGGCGTTCGTCCGCTGTCCCGCTCGATAACCGGTCTTGTCGCCCCGGCAGTTCCCGATTGGAAGCAAACGTGGATATAATTGTACCCCGGCGGGCACGTTATACAAATTATTCGTATCATGTCAACCGAAATGAGTGCGCGGGGACGCGGAAAGATAAAATGCTTGCCGCCCGGCCCGCGGTTTCCTATAACCGGGGGATGGATCGGAAGAAAGAAGAGGGCGGGGGGCCGATGCGCAGGAGCGTGTGCGTATATTGCTCCTCGAGTGACAGGGCCCCCCAGGCGCATTTCGACGAAGCGCGCCTCCTGGGCCGCGCGATCGCCGGGCGCGGGTGGACGCTCGTGTTCGGCGGCGCCGACGTGGGGGTCATGGGGGCTCTCGCGCGCGCGGTGAGCGAAGCCGGGGGCAGGGTGACGGGCGTGGTCCCCGCGGCGATCGAAAAGAAGGGGCTTGCGTACGCGCAGGCGGACGAGCTCGTGGTAACCCCCGACCTCCGGTCGCGCAAGGAGCGCATGGAGTCCCTCGCGGACGCCTTCATCGCGCTGCCGGGAGGGTTCGGAACCCTCGAGGAAACGCTCGAGATCATCACGCTCAAGCAACTGGGGCTGCACGCCAAGCCTATCGCGCTCGTCAATACCCTGGGCTTCTACGACGGGCTCATGGGCCTGTTCGAACGGATATACGACGAGCATTTCGCGAAACGGAGTTTCAGCGCTCTTTTCGCCTGCACGGCCGGGGCGGAAGAGGCGCTGGCGTACATCGATGCGTACCGGCCCGTCCCGGTCGAGAGCAAATGGTATTGAGGCAGGAACATGGAAATATCGGACACCAAGAAAAAAATGCTTTCCCACCCGCTGTACTGTATAACGGCGGATAAATTTTCCAACGGGAGAACGGTGCTACAGGTGGCGGGCGCGATGCTCGATGCGGGTGCGCGGATCATCCAGTACCGCGAAAAGGCGCCCAGCATGCTCCGGAAATACGAGGAGTGCATCGCCCTGCGCGCCCTCACCGCGAAGACCGGCGCGACCTTCATCGTGAACGACGACATCCATATCGCCATGGCGGTGGGCGCGGACGGGGTCCATATCGGGCAGGACGACATGCCCATCGAGGCCGTGCGGACGCTCGTGGGCGACGAGATGATTATCGGGCTTTCCACGCACTCCCCGGAACAGGCCCGCGACGCGATCGCACGGGGGGCCGACTATATCGGCGTGGGACCGCTCTTCCAGACCTTCACCAAGGACGATGTGTGCGCCCCCGTGGGTCTCGAGTACCTGGACTTCGCGGTGAAAAACGTGCACATCCCCTTCGTGGCGATCGGCGGGATCAAGCTGGACAATCTTCGCGAGGTCGCCTCGCGGGGGGCGCGCTGCGCCGCTCTCGTGACCGAAATCGTGGGCGCCGCGGATATCGGGGAGGCCGTCCGGCAGGCGCTCGCGATCATGGCGGCGAATTCACCTCAACTTTAATAAAACTTCATAAAATATTTACACCGGCGAAGCTCTGTGTTCTCGAAGGATTATAATCCAGATGAGAACGCGCAGGCGCCATGAAAGCCGCATCAAAACCGCATAACAGCATCCTTTACGACAAGATACTCAGCCGGGCATTCCTCGTGGTAGGGTTGAGCTGCCTCGTGGTACTGCTGCTGATAATGCTCTTCCTCTTTATAGAAGGAATTCCCCTGTTCAAGACGATAAGCGTGTCGGATTTTTTACTGGGTGACGCATGGTACCCTACGAGTACGCCCGAGCGCTACGGGGCGTACCCGCTCATCATCGCCTCGCTGTTCGTGACGATTCTCGCCTCGCTCATCGCCGTGCCGCTGTCGCTCGCGCTGGCCGTATACCTGGCGGAGCTCGCCCACCCGGTCGTCAAGGAAATCGTGAAACCGGTGGTCGAGATCATCGCGTCCATACCCTCGGTGGTAATCGGATTTTTTGGCATGGTGGTGCTGGCCCCCTGGATGCAGGAGACGTTCGGCCTTGATACGGGCCTGAACATCCTGAATGCCGCGGCCATGCTCGCCTTCATGGCGGTGCCCACCATCGC
This sequence comes from Spirochaetota bacterium, assembly GCA_004297825.1. Taxonomy (NCBI): domain Bacteria; kingdom Pseudomonadati; phylum Spirochaetota; species Spirochaetota bacterium. Next base: position 15,427 of record SCSX01000049.1, on the reverse strand, counting down.
GAGCATCAGCGAGGACGCGATCTCGTCGGTCCCCATGTCGCTCAAGGAAGGGTCGTACGCCCTGGGCGCGAACCGGTGGCAAACCATATTCCACATAACGATCCCGGCGTCCCTCTCGGGAATCTGGACCGCCGTCATACTCGGCATTTCGCGCGTGATAGGCGAGACCATGGTCGTCCTCATGGTGGCGGGCGGCGCGGCGATCATACCGTGGTCGCCCTTCGACCCGGCGCGGCCGCTCACCGCGGACATCGCGGCGGAGATGGCGGAGGCACCGTACCGGAGCACCCACTACCATGCCCTCTTCGCGATCGGCATCATTCTTTTCATTATCACCCTGTTTTTCAACATTATCGCCGACTACCTGTCCAATAAATACAAGTTCAAGGAATCGTAGGGGAGATCGCCATGAAACGCAGTGCCGCTATGACCGAGCGCGCGATGTTCCTCATCCTGAGGGGTCTTTCCTTTGCCGTGATAGTGTTCCTGATCGTGATGCTCGGGTTCATTTTCAAGAAGGGTTTCTCCGCGCTGTCGTGGGAATTTCTCACGCAGAGCCCGACCAACGAGATGACGGGGGGAGGGATATTCCCGGCCATCATGGGGACATTTTATCTCATGATCGGCGCGTCGGTCATTTCGATCCCCATTGGCGTCGTAACGGCAATCTATCTCACCGAGTACGCGCAGAGTCCCCGCATAGTGAAGATCATCCGTCTGGGGATCAACAATCTCGCAGGCGTGCCCTCGGTGGTGTTCGGCCTGTTCGGGCTGAGCTTTTTCGTCACCTTCCTGAACTTTGGTACCTCGATCGCCGCGGGATCGTTCACACTGGGTCTCCTCAACCTTCCCGTCATCATCCGCTCAACGGAGGAGGCGCTTATCACGGTTCCGGGAACGTACCGCGAGGCGTCGCTCTCGCTTGGGGCGACCAGGTGGCAGACGATCTACAAGATCGTGCTTCCGAGCGCGCTGCCCGGCATTCTTACCGGCGTTATGCTCTCGCTGGGACGCGCGGCGGGGGAAACCGCGCCCATCATGTTCACGGCGGCCACGTTTTATACGCCGGACCTTCCCGGCTCGGTCATGGACGAGGTGATGGCGCTCCCTTACCATATATATGTGATGGCCACTGCCGGCACGCACATCCAGGCGACGCGCCATCTCCAGTACGGAACCGCCATCGTGCTCATAATGCTCGTCCTGGTGCTGAACCTGGCGGGTCTCGTTATGCGCTATCGTTTCAGGAAAAAGATGAAGGGGATTTGACCATTTCCGTCGAATGCCTTCCCGCGCGGCTATTTCCACTTAACTTGCGACGCCTTGAAAATCGCGGACGTATCCGGGGTAATCTCGTACAGGCGAAGCTCCCCGGCTATTCCCTTGACGCTGAATTCGCCGATCTCCCGACACCTTATACTGTCCGCCACCAGTTTATTGGTAGTCTCGCTGAGCAGAATCTTGTCGGCGGGACAGATCTGTTCGAGCCGTGAGGCTATGTTTACGACCGAGCCGATCGCCGTGTATACCTTCCGGTCCTCCGGACCGAAGGTCCCGACCGTCGCGATGCCGGAGTTAATGCCTATCCTGAGGCGAAGAGGGAATTCAACCCGCGCCGCCGTCCACTTGTCCCGGAGCATGGACATGGTATTCTGCATCTCGATCGCCATACCCGCGCATCGGCGCGCTTGCGATGCCTCGCTGTAGTCGTCGAGCGCCCCGAACACGATCATGATGCCGTCCCCTATGAATTTGTCGACCAGCCCGCCCCATGCGTGGGCGATAAGCGTCATTGAGGAAAGGTATTCGTTCAGGACACGTGATGTCGTTTCGGGGGGAAGCTGTTCGGTCATGGCGGTAAATCCCTGGAGATCGGTAAAACACACGGAGACATGCTTCCTCGCGTTCGCGGCCTCGAGCTGTCCATCGTTGCGAAAAATGGAGCCGGCGAGCTGCGGCGGCAGGTAACTGTTCAGCCTTTGCCCTATTCTGAGAATCCATCTCTGCGTATTCCGGTTGTTGACGACGATCTGGACGATCATAAAGATGAAGACGATCACGACGAGTCCCAGCGACGACGCCGCCATGACCAGGTAAAAATCGCCCGCCCTTTCAATCTCCTGCGCGGCGAGCCGGTCTATCGCCTTGACGATCCGTTCCATGTCCTGCAACGCCGCCTCCTCCCGATCCTGCATGATGGCCGCGGGATCTTCGCCAAGAAAATCCTGCTTTCTCTCCATCGCGAAGATCAGGGTTACATAGCGGTCCGAAAGAGCACCGTATGAATCCCTGGATTCCCTGATCATGGTTTCGATTTCAGGGTGTTTGTCCAGGGACATCTGGAGGTTGAAGAGCACGTCCTGGATACGCGCGGTATACTTGGAAAATTCATAATAATACGCCCGGTAATCGGCCGCATGTTCCCTGCTGAGAAGCAGGTTTTTCCAGGTTTGCACCTGCTTCATGAAAAGGGCCTGGACGTCTTTCGCCGCGGCGCGCGCGTCTGTAAAGTAGGCGGTGGTGCGTTTCGCGCCGGTGAGCGAATATATGCCGAAGAATCCGTTGAAGAGCAGGAGGCAGAGCAGCGTAACCAGCCCCGCGATCATCTTCCAGTTCGACCGTGCGAAAGGATCGTTTTTAATCATAGTATTTCCTTTTCAAGTAAAATGGGCACTACTGCGGGGCCAGCGTCACCGGGACAAATGCAGGAATGATTAAGAAAAAATGAAGAATACGTTGCGGTCGATGAATATGGGTGAGGGGGAACTATTTCAAATATTCATTTGTTATTCATATTTCATTTAAACCCTACGCCTATTTTCCGACTGACAGATAAATACAGATCCGGAGGAGTGCAATGGAATATACACAGCAGAATTACGGGCAGGGAACCGGGAAATTCGAGAACGGTATTGGCGCCCTCTTTGCGCGGCCTTACATGCTGCAGCTCGCGGGCTTCAAGGCCAAGGTGAACCTGGTAATCGACAAGGGCGAATATATAATAAAAACGGCCGAAAGCGAATTTGAGCTGGAACAGGCCCTCAAGCTCCGGCACGAGGTTTTTATCGTCGAGCTCCTGGGCAGGAAGAAGCTTTTCGGCATAGACATGGACCGCTACGACACCATGTGCGACCACCTCATGGTGTTCGAGAAGCTTTCGGGGACCTGCGTGGGAACCTACCGGCTGAATTCAAGCGTGTACTCGACGGAATTCTATTCCGAGACGGAATTCAGCCTGGGAAGCCTTCCCGGATTGGAAGGAAACAAGCTGGAGATCGGCAGGGCGTGCATAAAGAAGGAATTTCGCAGGAGCAACATGATGGGGCTGCTCTGGGAGGGGATATACGCGTACATGGGAAAGATCGCCGCGCGCTACGTGTTCGGGTGCTCGAGCATCATGACGGTAGAACCGCTGCAGATCGCCCTCGCGCAGCGCTTCCTGCTGAACTCGGGATTCCATACGAATGAGCTGGGGGTCCAGCCCAGGAAGAAATACGCGGTGAAAAACCTGGAAGAGTCGATGAAGGTGATCGATCTCCTGGGACCGGAGTCGATAAGGGAGGCCGCGAAAAAGCTCGTGCCCCGGCTCATCCTCGATTACTTCAACTTCGGCGCGCGCGTGTGCGGCGACCCCGCGGTGGATATGAATTTCAAGTGCGCGGATGTATTCACCATCCTCGACCTTTCGAACCTCAACAATTCATATAAGGAAGAGCGGTTCATAAAGTGACCGCACGCGCAAGGTTAAGGGGACATCACGAAAAACCGGGAGATCGGGGTTAGATATGAGATCGTTCATTGCGGGCATTTCATTCATCATGCGAAGCCAGGTTTTCAAGCCGTCAAAGGTCCAGGCGCGCGAATTGCGGCTCCGGATCAACGGCGAGGACGTCGATATACTCGTCTATTCTTCGGGCGCCCGGAAAAGCAAGGGGACCATCCTCGTGGTGCACGGCATGGCCGCCCTCGCGAACAGGGACCCCAGGATGGCCGCCGTGTGCAAGGCCTTCGCCGCGTGCGGTTATACCGTGGTATCGCCGTTCTACAGCGATATCGCCGCGTTCGCCATCAGCTTTAAAACCGTTTCGGGAATCGCCGGTACGATCACGGCCCTCTCGCATGACCGTGCGCTGTGCCCCACCGGCAGGGTGTCGCTGTTCGCCCCGTCCTTTTCCGGGGGAATGGCGATCATCGCCGCCGCGCTGCCGGAGGTGTCGGGCATCGTCGATTCCATTTGCGTGGTGGGGAGCTACAGCAACGTAACCTCGGCCATCCGGTATCTCCTGGGACGCCAGGATATCGATGATTACGGCAGGCTCATCATCCTGCACAATTTCATCGGTCACGTCCCCGGCCTCGCCGGCAAGATTTCCGGCGTATTGCGCACCGCGATCCTCGACAACGGTCTCAAGCGGGGCGCCCCGTTGCTCCCCCGGCACCTTGAGCGTTTGAACGAGGAGGAGCGTATCGTGTTCGACAGGCTCATCGCGGACCCGGAATTCAGGATGGTCCAGTGGGACACGATCGTCAAAAATTCCGGCAAGGTGAAAAGGCTTTTACGCGAACTCTCCGTGGTGGGCAAGCTGAAGGGACTCAAGGCATCGGTGGCGCTGATACACGGGGCGGGGGACAATGTCATCCCCCCCGAAGAATCGCAATTGCTGAAAGAAAGCCTCGCGGAGCACCGCGTCCGGTCCAGGCTCCTCATTACGCCCCTTATCAGCCATGGCGACGTTTCGCTGGGGGCCGATGCGCTCAAAGAGGCGTTCCGCCTCGCGCGGGTGTTCGGCTTCTTCTTTAAATATGCATCGGGGACGAAAACAGCGGCCTGAACGGCCGGGTTACCCCTCCGCGGAAAAATTAACCGAAAACTAACAAATTCTTAATCCGAATATCATTACAGCGTTGCTCTATCGAGGCAAATGAGCGGGCCGCCCCATGGGCCGGCAATCATGATCAAGCGAGGAACGGGCATGAATTCGGGACAGGCTTTCAAAAATGAAGTGATGCGGACGCTCGACGAATTCCTGGAGGGCCAGAAGCGGCGCTTTCCTGAGAAGGAATGCCTGGTGATGGACCTCCACTGCCACGACAGGAACAGCGACGTTCCGGACGAGCTTCTCGGAAGAATGCTGGGCGTTCCCGAAACATGGCTTGAGACCGATCAACTGATCAAGGTGCTGCGGGGCAACGGCTGCGATGTGTTCACCGTCACCAACCACAACAACGCGCGCTCCTGCTGGCAGCTTCTCGAAAAAGGCATCGACGTGCTCGTGGGTGCGGAATTCAGCTGCATGGTGCCCGATTACAAAATAGGCATACACGTCCTCGCGTACGGATTCATACCCGAACAGGAAAGGAAGCTCCTGAAGCTCCGGTCCGATATTTACCGCTTCCAGGAATATACCCTGGAGCACGATATTCCGACCATCTGGGCGCATCCGCTCTACCACTACAAATCGTCGGGGGGGCCGCCCCTTGAATTTTTCGACAAGATGTCGCTCATGTTCGAGCGCTTCGAAGTGATTAACGGCCAGCGCGATTCATGGCAGAACATGCTGGTCAGGGAATGGATCGAATCGCTCACCCCGGAAAAGATCGAATCGCTCGCGAGAAAATTCGGAATACCACCCGGCACGTATTGCTCCAGGCCGTATTTAAAAGCCATGGCGGGGGGCTCGGACAGCCACATGGGTATTTTCACGGGGCAGACCGGCGTCCGGCTGCACGTCCCGGAGATGAACCATGGGACGAATATCGTGCGCTCCGCGCTGGCGCTCGAGGCGATTCGCAGGGGAGACATGGCGCCGTTCGGGTCGCATAACGACAGCGAAAAGATGGCGATAACCTTCCTGGATTATTTCTGCCAGATAGGGCTCAAGATGGAGGACCCGGGAATGCTGCATATCCTGCTGCACAAGGGCGAGACCCGGGACAAGCTCCTCTCGTTCATCGCGACCAACGCCTTTTCGGAGATCAGGCGGCACAAACATACGATCAATTTCCTGAAAATATTCCACGACTGTTTCAGCGGCAAGGTCCCGGGCTTCGGGAAGCGCTTCGTCGTTCCCAAGGCGTACCGCGAGGTGTTCCAGGAGGCGTCCACGATCGCCGAGGCGCGCAGGGCCGACCCCGCGGGCTCGCTGCAAAAAGTTGAGCGCGCCACGCACGCGATCTACGACAGCCTGGAGCGCCTCCTGTTTTCACGCCTCGGGGCGAAGCTTGACCAGCTCTACAAGGACAACGATTTCGGCACGCTCAAGGTCGACCAGATCATGGAGCGCTTCGAGCTTCCCAGCCACATGCGGAGCCTCTTCGAGCATTTCGAGCCCGAGCGCGCCGGGAAGATGAGCACGGTGAACCTCGCCGAGCTGTTTGACGGGCTCTCCTTTCCGTTTCTCGCGTCCTCGGTCATCGCGGCCGCCTATTTTGCCAGCGCGCGGGTCATGTACAAGTCCAGGCCCCTGCTGGGAGAATTCGCCGAGCGTTACGGAACGCTGCGCCATCCCGAGCGAACCCTGTGGCTCACCGATACCCTGGAAGACTCCAACGGCGTGGCCATGGTGCTCACGTCGATGCTGGACGAGGTGCGCAGGAAGGACCTGCCCATCGATTTCCTGGTCGCAAGCAGTACGCTTAAGTCGGGGGATCACCTCATCGTGGTGCCGCCCGTATCGGAACTCACCATGCCGTTCTACGAACAGCAGCCGGTCAGGATTCCCAACCTGCTGCACATCCACAGGCTGTTCAAGGAGGGGGAATACAGCAGGATCATCTGTTCGACCGAGGGGCCCATGGGCATGGTGGTGCTCTACCTGAAATACGCGTACTCGGTTCCCGCGCATTTTTACGTGCACACCGACTGGATGATGTTCGCGGACAAGGTGCTCAATTTCGACGAGCTCAACAAGGACCGCCTGCGCCGGCTGCTCCGGACCTATTACAAGGCGTTCGACGGGCTCTTCGTGCTCAACACGGACCAGCATAAGTGGCTCACGGGGGGCGCCATGGGATTCGACCCGGCGCGGGTCTTCCTCACCGCGCACTGGGCGGAGAAGGAGTTCCGTCCCGTGGACGCGGACAGGAAGAACCTGTTCGGGGTATACGGAGACGCGCCCGTGCTCCTGTTCGCGGGAAGGATATCGGAAGAAAAGGGCGTGATGGAACTGCCGGCCGTCATGGAAAAGGTAAGGACCGCGTATCCGGATGTGAAACTGGTCGTCGCGGGGATGGGACCCGCGGAGGCGGCGCTCAAGCGCGCCATGCCCGACGCCGTGTTCCTGGGATGGGTCGATCACGCGAAGCTCCCCGAGGTATATTCCGCGGCCGATATGCTGCTCCTGCCCTCGCGCTTCGACACCTTCGGGTGCGTGGTTTTAGAAGCGCTCTCGTGCGGGCTCCCGGTGGTCGCCTACAAGACCAAGGGTCCCAAGGACATCATCGTCGACGGGATAAACGGATACCTCGTCAAGACGAAGGGGGAAATGGCGGCGCGGATACTCGAGTTCCTGAAAGACAGGAAGCTGCGCGCGTCGTTCAAAAAGGAATCGTTGAAGCGCGCGAAGGAATACGATCCGGACAGGATCATTAAACGGTTCCTGAACGACCTCACGAGTGCCGCATAACGCTTCGGGAGTATCGGCCCCATGATCGAACGGACCTGGTGGAAGCACGGCGTCCTGTACCAGGTGTATCCACGGAGCTTCTACGACTCCAACGGCGACGGGATAGGGGACATTCCCGGGATCACCCAAAAACTTGATTACCTGGCATGGCTGGGCATCGCCGGGATATGGCTCTCGCCCGTCAACAAATCCCCCATGCTCGATTTTGGGTACGATATAAGCGATTATCGCGCGATCGACCCGGTTTTCGGCACCATGGGCGATTTCGATACGCTTCTCAGGGAATCGCACCGCCGGGAAATCAGGATCATCATGGACATGGTGATGAACCATACCTCCAACCTGCACCCCTGGTTCCTGGAGTCTTCTTCCTCGCGCGGCAATCCCCGGCGGGACTGGTATATCTGGCATGACGGCCGCGGGGGCAGGTCGCCCAACAACTGGAGGTCGGCGTTCCTGGGGAGCGCCTGGGAATGGCACGCGGGGACGGGCCAGTTCTATCTGCATTCCTTCCTGAAAGAACAACCCGACGTGAACTGGAGGAACCCGGAGCTCCGCGACGCGATGCACGGCGAGATGCGCTTCTGGCTCGACCGGGGCGTGGACGGATTCCGGCTTGACGTCGCCAACTGGTTCATCAAGGACGCGAAGCTTCGCAGCAATCCCTTTTCCTTCTATCCCTTAAGCAACAGGCTCGAAAAATACAACCGCAATCGCCCCGAATCCCACGACATCATGAAGGGATTACGCCGCGTGGTCGACGAATACGGGGACCGGATGCTCGTGGGGGAGGTCTTCTGCTACCCGCCGGGCGATCCGGCCCTTTCGGCGAGCTACCTGGGGGACGGACGGGACGAGCTGAACCTGGCGTTCGATTTTTCGATAATGTACCGCCGATTCAACGCCTGGCGCTATTACCGCTGCATCCGGAAATGGTACAATCGCATTCCGGATAACGGGTGGCCCTGCAACGTGTTCTCCAATCACGACCAGCCCAGGAACTACGACCGGCATTCCGGGGCGGGGGACGCGGACAGGAGGGCGAGGGTGACGGCGATGCTCCTGCTCACGCTCAGGGGAACTCCCTTCCTCTATTACGGGGAGGAGATCGGCATGCGCAATTCGAGGATTCCCCGTGCGCAGATAAAGGATCCCGCGGGCAGGAAATTCTGGCCCATCTACGCGGGCAGGGACCCGGCGCGCACGCCGATGCAGTGGTCGGCGGCGATCAACGCGGGCTTCACCGGGGGAAAGGTGTGGCTGCCGGTGTGCATCGACTACCTGGATGTGAACGTGGAGGCGCAGGCCGCGGACCGCTTCTCCCTGCTTAATTTTTATCGGTCCCTCATCGAATTGAGGAACCGTCACGGGGCGCTGTCCCATGGAAACTGGAAGCCGCTCGTAAAGGGGCTCAAGGGAATATTCGCCTTCACGCGCACGTACAGGGAGGAAAAGCTCTGTGTCGTGCTTAATTTCACCCGCGGCAGCACCGAGTTCCATGCGGGAAAGCCGGGGCAGTGGAAGGTGCTGTTTTCGACCCATCGGTCGTCCCGGGAGCATTTCACGGAGCTGCGCATGCGCATGTATCCGTACGAGGGAACGATACTCGAGAAGATAGGTGAATTGAAATGAGCAGTTAGAATCCCCTGACGTAACGGCCCGCCTTCGGTCAAAAAATGCAATTGACAATTTTCCGACCGTCCCAATATGCTTCCAACACTGAATTTATCATTCCTTTACCTTGCATTCACATTTCCTTGATGGAGCAAAACATGAAACTTAATCCCAATAAGATTTTCTTCGTGATCATGATATTTCTCGCCGGTTTAGGGCTTGTCGCGTGCGGGAAGAGCGGAAATGCGATAACCGTCGCCGGTTCGACGGCGTTTCAACCCTTCGCGGAGAAACTTGCCGACCAGTTCATGGCGGGCACTCCCGGCGCTTCGGTCACGATCCAGGGCGGAGGATCCGCGGTCGGCATACAAGCGACGCTTTCAGGAGCGGCCGATATCGGGATGGCGGATATGGTGACTCTCCCCAAGGAAGCCCTTACGCTTAAAACGGTAATAGTCGCACGGGACGGCATCGTGATGGTCGTCAATCCGAAAAACACGGTGAAAACGCTTACCGTCGACCAGATTCGCGACATCTACAACGGCAAGATCCGGAACTGGAAAGATGCCGGCGGCAAAGACCACGCCGTTACGGTGATCTCAAGGGAGGAAGGGTCCGGCACCAGGTCGTCATTCGAAACGATCATAAAAAATGTCACCCTGACCAAAGAGGCGATCATCCAGGATTCGAACGGAACGGTCCGCGAAACGGTCGCGAACGACATCAACAGCATTGGCTATATCTCGCACGGCCTGGTCAACGACAAGATAAGCGCGCTCCTGATTAATGGCGTCGCCTGCGTTAACGAGGAAATAAACAAGGGACGGTATCCGCTCGTCAGGCCGGTTTTTCTGATGACCCGTGAAGCGCCGCAGGGATTGAGCAAAAGCTTCATCGACTACATCCTGTCGGAACAGGGTCAAAAAACGATCCTGGCCAACGGGCTGCTCCCGGCGAAATAGAGAATATAACCAGGATTATTTCCCCAGACTATGCGATTAATATCCGAAGCAGGAATTCGCCGGATTCTTACCGGCATCGCTTTCTCCGCGATAGCGATGCTCCTGCTCATCGTGCTCTTCATATTGAAAGAAGGTCTGCCGTTCATCTTCAAAATCGGCCCCGGCAATTTCCTTTTTTCTTCTGACTGGTCCCCGCTGAACGGGAAATTCGGGATATTCGCCATGATCGTCGGCTCCCTGTGGGTGACCGCCGGCGCCCTTATAATAGGCGTGCCGCTGGGACTGGCGGGCGCGATATTTTTATCCGAGTTCCTTCCACGCTGGGCGATGCGGATAATAAAGCCCACCATCGAACTGCTGGCGGGCATTCCCTCCGTCGTCTACGGTTTCATAGGGGTTATGGTGCTGGCGCCCATCATTCGGGAATATCTTGGCGGACCCGGTTTATCGATACTCGCCGCCTCGATCATCCTTGGAGTGATGATCCTTCCCACGATACTTAGCATATCTATCGATTCGATCAAGGCGGTGCCCAACTCATACAGGGAGGGCGCATTCGCGCTTGGCGCGACACACTGGCAGACGATACACATGGCGGTGCTTCCGGCGGCGAAATCCGGAATAATCGCGGGGATCATCCTGGGACTGGGGCGGGCGATCGGCGAAACGATGGCGGTGATCATGGTTGTCGGGAACGCCGCGAAAATCCCGACCTCGGTGCTGGATTCGGTTCGTCCGCTCACCGCGAATATTGCGCTGGAAATGGGATACGCGACCGGCATTCACCGCCAGGCGCTGTTCGCGACGGGAGTGGTGCTTCTCGTCATCATTATGGTCCTGAACTATGCCGCGAATCTGGCCATCAAGAATATGGTGAAGAAATGATCAGGCTGCATCCCCGATATACCCAGGTTGCCGCGATCGCCACCCTCGTGGTTGCGACGCTGCTTACGCTCGGGATACTCGTCTTCATCATCGTATTCGTGCTCGGAAAAGGGCTTATTCATATCAGCGCCGATTTTATTTTTTCGAATCCCGAGGATATGGGCCGCGCGGGGGGAATATTCCCGATACTGATCGGTACGATAACGCTTCCCATCCTCGCGCTCCTCATCGCCACGCCGCTCGGGGTCGGGACCGCGATTTTCCTCACCGAGTACACGCGCGAATCGCGGCTGACCAGGATCATCCGGTTCGGCGCCGATTGCCTGGCCGGAATTCCCTCGATCATATTCGGATTGTTCGGGTATATCTTTTTCGTCACTACCCTGAAGATGGGATGGTCCATCATCTCCGGCGGTTTGACCCTCGCGTTCATGATCATGCCCACCATAATCCGCACGAGCGAGGAGGCCATCAAATCGGTTCCCCATTCGTTCCGGGAAGTGAGTTACTCGCTCGGGGCGACCCGCTGGCAGACGGTGCGCAAGGTCGTGGTTCCCAATGCGCTTCCCGGCATCGTGACCGGGATCATGCTCAGCGTGGGAAGGTCTATCGGGGAGACGGCGGCGGTAATTTTTACCGCGGGTTCCGCCCTCAGGCTGCCCAATTCGTTGTTCGATTCGGTGCGGACGATGTCGGTTCATTTTTACCTGCTCGCGCGGGAGGGAATCTCCAATGAAAACGCATACGCGACGGCGGCGGTACTGGTAATATCGATACTCACGATAAACCTCGTGTCCTACTGGATCATGAACAGGTTCATCGCGAACAAGCTCAAATAGGATATGTCCCGCGAATAATATGACAGAATCGAATAAAATCTGCATACATAACTTGAATGTGTACTGGAACCGCGTCCAGGCGCTCAGGGCCATCAACCTGAAAATTCCCGTGAACAAGATCCTGGGAATTATAGGCCCGTCGGGGTCCGGGAAGACGGTTTTTTTGCGTTCCCTGAACCGTCTCAATGACCTGATCCCTGAAATACGCATTGAGGGCAGCATATTACTTGATAATCAGGATATTTATCATCCCAATCTTGACCCGGTAGACCTGCGAAAACGGATTGGCATCGTGTTCGCGCTTCCTATTCCCCTGCCCATGTCCATTTATGACAATATCGTCTTTGGCCCGGGATTATCAGGGACCGTAAGCAGGGAGAGGCTGGACCAGCTTGTCGAAAGCAGCCTGAAGTCTTCGTTTCTCTGGGACGAGGTTAAGGATCGCCTGAAGAGCTCGGCCATGCGCCTGTCCGGGGGACAGCAGCAGAGATTATGCCTTGCGCGCGTGCTTGCTATGGAACCCGAGGTAATTTTACTCGACGAGCCGTGTTCCGGATTGGATCCCATTTCCACCGCGGAGATCGAGCACGCGCTGACCGTCCTGAAAAAGGATTACACGATCATACTCGTTACCAATAATACGAAACAGGCCGCGCGAATCGCCGACAACACCGCGTTTTTCCTCATGAGCGAACTGGTCGAGTATGGACCCACAGAGGAGATTTTCACGATTCCCCGGGATAAACGGACCAACGATTATATTACCGGGCGTTTCGGGTGAGGGCCGTTCACATGATCGATAATAAAATGGAAATCCGCAACCTGGACCTCTATTACGGCGACTTCCAGGCGCTCAAGTCGGTGGATATGACGGTGGGGGGTAAGAATATCATCGCCCTGATCGGTCCGTCGGGGTGCGGAAAGTCCACACTTCTCAGATGTCTCAATCGAATGAACGACCTGATTGAAGGAGTCCGTATAACCGGCGAGGTGCTCCTCGAGGGCTCGAATATCTACAAGCAGGGGATGGATCTTTACGAACTGCGAAAACGTGTCGGCATGGTGTTCCAGCGGCCAAACCCTTTCCCCCTCTCGGTCTTTGAGAACGTCGCATTCGGCCTTCGCGTCGCGAAAATAGACAACAGGAAAGCCATACAGGAAAAAGTCGAAAAAAGCCTGGTAGCCGCGGGATTATGGGAAGAGCTAAAGGATAAATTTTCCGAATCGGCGCTCAAGCTGCCGCTCTACCAGCAGCAGCGGCTTTGCGTTGCGCGGCTGCTGGCGGTCGAGCCCGAGGTGATTCTCATGGACGAACCGTGCTCCGCGCTCGATCCGATCGCCACGATGAAGATCGAGGAGTTGATGCTGGACCTGAAAAAGCAGTATAATATAGTTATCGTGACGCATAATATGCAGCAGGCGTCGAGGATTTCGGACCTTTGCGGATACATGTTCCTGGGAAGCATGATAGAATTCGATAAAACTGCGGAGATTTTCACCAACCCGAAGGATAAAAAAACGCAGGATTACATCACGGGCCGGTATGGTTGATATGGCTGTATTTTCAAGCATTGGAGAGGGGAATAATGGACAGGCATTTTGACGAAGAACTGGTGGCCCTGAAGGGCCAGATAATCAAGATGAGCGGCATCGCGGAATCGATGGTGCAGGAGGTATTCCGGTCGCTTTTCGAACACGACATGTCGCAATTCGAAACGATCAGGCAGAATGAAGCCCTGGTAAACCGAATGCAGATGGAGATCGACGAGCACGTGCTCAGGCTGATTGCGCTGCACCAGCCCACGGCCTCCGACCTGCGTTTTCTCATGGGGGTCTCGAAAATCAATGCCGAGCTGGAGAGGGTCGGGGACCATGCGATCAGCATTACGCACCGGGTCTCGCGCGTCCTGGAGCAGGAGGCGATCAAGCCCTTCGTCGACATGCCGCGAATGGCCGAAATGGCCCGAAGCATGTTCAAGGAAAGCCTGAATGCCTTCGCGACCCTGGATGTCGACGCCGCGCATCATATCCTTTACCGGGATGATCAGGTCAACCGCCTTCGGGATACCATCGTAAACGAACTGGTTGAGATGATGGAGAAAAACTCATCGTCCGTCAAGGTGGCAACGAGCCTGATCCTCATCGCAAACAACATCGAAAAGATCGCGGACCATGCCACCAATATCAGCGAAGTCGTCGTATTTGTAGCACAGGGGAAAGACATACGTCACCACGCGCATGCATAGGCCGCGCGTTTATTCCTCAATGGGAATCTCAATGGTAAACGTGGATCCCGATTCCGTCGATTTAACCGAGATTTGCCAGGCGATCAGCTCTGCGGCGTGTTTCACTATCGAGAGGCCAAGCCCGGTTCCGCCTGTCGCCCTCGACCTGCTCTTGTTTACCCTGTAAAATCTTTCGAAAACCCTGTCCAATGATTCGGGGGGTATGCCGATCCCCGTATCGGAGATTTCAAGCGCCAGCCTGCGGTGCTGCAACTGCGCGACAATAGTCAGGCTGCCGTCATCCCGGTTATAATTAATGCCGTTATCGATGATGTTAAAAAGGATCTCCTCGGCGAGGAACCGGTTCGCCCGGATGGCTCCCGGAAGCGCGTCAAGCTGCGCGGCGACCACGATTCGTTTCTCGCGGACTTTCGGGGTAAGTATATTCAGGCAGTTCTCGATAACATCGCGCAGGTCGACGTCCTCGTCCTGGAAGGCCCGCGTCGTCTCGAGCATGTTCAGCTTGAGCATATCGTTGATTATCGAGTTCTGCCTTTCGACACTCGCCAGCGCCTTATCGATCAGCTCGCCGATGGTGTCCTTGTCGCACCGGTTTTCCCGCAACGTTTCAAGATATCCCTTCAGAATGGTGATGGGTGTCTTTAGCTCGTGTGAGAGGTTTCCTACGAGCTCGGTTTTCAGTTTTACGATGCGCTTGCGTTCCGTCACATCGTGAAGCACGATGAGCACCCCGTTGAGCTCATGTTCCCCTGAGATCGGGGTGATATAAATTTCGCAGGTGATTCCGCTGCGCAACTCCTCTTCGAACGAGCAGGGAACGGAGCTCGATAAGGCATATTCGATCTTGGCGTTGAGGGAACTCGATCGTATCGCCTCGTAATAATTTCTATCGAGGATTTCCTGGTCGATGGTAAGGAACGAGCTGAACGCGCGGTTATGGAGCACGATCCGCTTCCTGGTGTCGATCAGCGCGATCCCTTCGTGGATGCTCTGGACCGTCGCCGCGAGCTTGTTTTGTTCGAGCAGGAACCCGTTAATCTTGTCCTGCAGGGCGTCCGCGAGGCTGTTGAGGGCGCTTTGCAGCCTGCCGATCTCGTCATCGTTGTAATTGATAATCCTGCGTCCCAGGTCGCCTTTTGCGAAACCCCATGCGAAATCGATCGATTCGTTGATGGGATTCGTGATGACGCGCGAGAGCCCCACTACCATGAGCATGGCGAATCCGAACAGCACCACCGTAAAAATGAGCACTGTCT
>SCSX01000048.1 GCA_004297825.1 Spirochaetota bacterium | reverse complement strand
AGGTTTTCCGTCTCCTACCTGGTGGCGATGGCAACGGACCGATATCTGGAAGAAATGTTGCAAGATAAGAAAAGCAGGCATAACTATGCAAAATTTGCTCACTATGCCATCGGCCAGAGGATCGAAAATGGCGTCATTTGCTGGGAATTGTACTGGGGAGACCCCGGCGACACGCCGAAGCGGAAAATACACCGCCGCACATAAAACTCATTTCTCCCGAAAATTAATTCACACCCCGTCGCCCATTGCCCCGGTTCATTGATCGGGCATTTTTCCGCGCCTTCCGATAAATCGCTCCGGCCCCCGAAAAATGCTTCTCCCCTGTACAATATCAGGATACTATTCCAGAAATAATTACTACGCCAGGGGGGATGATCAATGAACAGGCGGATTCTCATCACCGGCGGCAACCGGGGGATCGGTGCGGCGATAGCGGAGAGCCTTCGCCGGCAGGAATACGAGGTTGTCATCGTGTGCAGGGACCGGAATTCCTCGATGGATTTCATCCGGCGCATGGACGGGAAGGGGCTCGCGGGGATTCGCTTTATCGAGGGAGATCTGGGATCTATGAAGTCCGCGCGGGCGGCGGCCGCACGGATACGCGCGGAGAGCCCCGATTTCTGCGCCTTCGTCCATAACGCGGGAATGTGGCCGGTCGAAAAAGTGATCAATGAGGACGGTCTCGAGCAATCCTTCGCCACGAACCACCTGGGCCCGTTCCTGCTGAACCGTCTGCTGGAGGATTTGTTCATAAAGAACCGGTGCCGGGTCGTCCAGGTGTCCGCGGGGCTGTACGTGCTCGGAAGGAAGGACTGCGGGCGTTCGGCGTCGGGGGAGAACTTCAGCCTCATGAAGACCTACGCGACCACAAAGCTTCTCAACCTGGTCGCGACGATGGCCTTTGCGGAGCGCTGGAGGGACAAGGGGGTGACGATCAACGCGGTCCACCCGGGAGTCGTGAAAACGGGACTGGGCGCGGATATCGGCGGGATCAGGGGGGCGATACTGGGGGCGTTCAAGAGGCTCTGGCTGAGCCCCGAGAAAGGGGCGGCGGCGCCCGTGGCGCTCGCGACCGACCAGCGCTACGCGGGGGTCACCGGCGCCTACTTCGAGAGGTTCGCCCGGCGCGCGCTCAAGCCCCTTGCCGCCGATCCGGTGTTTTCCCGCGAGGTGTGGGAACAGGCAATCGCGTTGTGCGAGATTCGAAAATGAACGGGCGCTCCGGGAATTTTCACGGCCCGCCGCCGGGCCCGTCGGCGCTCGATAAAATGTCCACCACCACGAACGTGACATCGTCCTCGAATTCTTCTCTTCCCGTGAAGTCGCGAAGGGTACGCATGAGAGAGAGCGCGCACTCCTGGGCCGGGAGATGCGCGCAGCCGCGCACGAATGCGCGGAGCCTGTCGGCCCCGAAAAATCCGCCGCCGCCGTCCCGGCACTCGGTCACGCCGTCCGTGTAGAAGAGCAGGCGGTCCCCCGCCGCGAGCCGGGTCGATTTCTCTTCAGCGTGCACGCTTTCCTGCCAGCCGAGCGCCCTCCCCCGCGCATCGAGCTCCTCACATTCTCCGGTCGCCCTGCGATAGAGAAGCGGCGACACGTGGCCCGCGCTCACGTACCGGATTTCGAGCGTCTCCTTGTCGATGCTGTACATGCACACGGTCACGAAATTAGATTGCACGGTCGCCTGGCAGATATACCGGTTGAGCACTTCCATGAGCCCCCTGTTGGTCGGCTCCGTGGACACGAAGGACTGGAACGCCATTTTGGTGATCAGGGCGAGGAAGGCCCCGGGAACGCCGTGGCCCGACACGTCCGCGACGATGCCGTGGATTTTGCCGTCCCCGTCGTGGTAATCGAAGAAGTCGCCGCCCACCCTGTCCATGGGGATGCAGACCGCGTACGCGGAGAAACCCGGCACCGCGGGGGGCTCGCCCGGCATGAGCCTTGACTGGATGAGACGCGCGATCTCGAGCTGGCGATCGATGGTTTCGCTCCTCGCGCGAAGCTCGGCGGTGCGCTCCGCGACCTTGGCCTCGAGCTCGACAATGGCGCGCGCCTCGATCTGCCGAATCATGCCCAGTTGGTCGGCGAGGAAAAAGGCGATGGACACCATGAGCCCAGCGAGCCCGAAGCGCAGGTAGTTGAAATCGACCACCACGCTGTTCGCGCGCAGCACCTCCAGGGCCGCGGCCGCGAAGATGACCGCGAAGCCCGCGTCCACGTACGCCCTGTCCCACTCGCGGCGGCCGAGTGAAACGACGATGTGCGCAAGCCCCGTCGCCGCGCAGTAGAGGATGACGGCGTGCCACGCAAGCCGGGGCACGGTCCAGTCCCGGATTTCCGGGATCAGGATCAGGGACGCGCCCGCCAGGCCCGCCGCCGCCATGACAATCCGGTCGACGGTTCCCACCTTCCTTCCATAAATGGTACGAATGAGCGGGAGGAGCAGTATCGTGCCCGCGATCCCCACGAGGTATTGCACGAGGTGAAAGGTGAAAAAATGCTCCGTGAACAGGTACTTTATCTGCCCCGCGCAGAAAATGTAGGCGGCAAGGAAGAGTGCCACGAAGGCGAACGAGCGCTGCGCCCCGGCGAGCCGCGTGGGCATCATCGAGAAGATGAGAAAGAAGGCGGCGATGAAACCGTAGATTCCGATAAACAGGACGTCCGCGGCGAGCCCGGAGAAGACATGCCGCTGGATCGCGGCGAAGGGGCCGATCCCGTATGAACCCCAGATGAGACCCGCGGAATCGGTCAGATAGCCCCGTACCCGCACCGCGAGCACGTTGGCTTCCCCGGGCCTTATGAGCCGCGCGGGAACATAGTATACCCTGGTGCGGTCGAAGCCGTGCCGGGTGCGGTCCTCAACGCTTCCCGTTGAGCCAATACGCACCCCGTTGAACCAGGTCTCGTCGGCGTCGGAGATCCTTCCCAGGACCAGGGCATAGGGCTGCATGGCCGCTTCCCCGAACCGGAGCGAGGTCCGGTACCACGCGACGCCGGTATGCGCGGGATAGAGGTCCATGAGGTTGCCCGGAACGGCAACCCGGTCCCAGCCCGCGTCATCGAACCCCGGGGACGCGAACGCCGGCGAATCGGCCGCGCGGACCCTCCATGTCCCCTCGAGAGAGGTGATCCCGTGAGACGAAACCGCAACGACGCCGCTGTCGCTCCCCCGCGGAGAGGTCCCGGAACAGGAGACGGTCAACAGCATTGCACATATGAACGGCAGCATTCTCATGAAGTAACCCGACACCATCGCGCACGCAAAAAAATTGCGTTTCCGGAAACGCATCCGGTGAACACTGAATCTGAATTGTCTATTGTTCAAGTACAAAATGTAGAGGCGGGAATCAGGCGGGGTGTCCGATACGCTCGATCAGGGCACGAAACGCCTCCCGGAGGACCGCGTCGAACGCCCCGGTGACGGGCGCTCCCTCCCTGTCCGCGGCAAGGAGCAGTTCCGAGAAGGGGATGACGCTTGCGGGCTCCATCCCGGGGAGCGCGTTCCGCAAAAAAGCGGTGTCGGCCTCCGCGCGCACCTTGTTGAACACGGCGTGCACCCTTTTTATGCCGATATCGCCCGCCATCCGTACGATGCGATTGAGCGATTCGACCGCGCGCAGCCCCGGCTCCGCCACGACGACCAGCGCATCGACGCCCGAGGCGGTGGACCGGCCCAGGTGCTCTATGCCGGCCTCCATGTCGAGGATGAGGCTTTCGCCGCGCCGGAGGACAAGGTCCTGGATGAGCGCCCGGAGGAGCGTGCTCTCCGCGCAGGCGCACCCCGAGCCACCACGCTCGACGGCGCCCAGCACCAGGAGCGCGACGCCCCGGTGCCGGTATGCGTAGGTATCGGCGATATCGGACACCTCGGGATTGAGCTTGAACATCTGCCCGTACCCGGGAGACGCGCCGGTGCGCTCCTCGATGAGGGCGCGGTGCCGCGCGATGGTCACGATACCCGCCTGTTCCGCCGCGGGTATCCCCAGGGCGCTCGCGAGATTGGCGTCGGGATCGGCGTCCACGGCGAGCACGCGCTCGCCCCGCTCCGCAAGCATGAGCGCGATCGCCGCCGCGATCGTCGATTTTCCCACGCCCCCTTTTCCCGTCACCGCGATTTTCACCGATATTCTCCTTCGGGCATGGTGGAACCCCCCCATGAAATATACAACCAGAAAAGCCCGGCCGTTCCCTTCGACTCCGCTCAGGGAACAGCCCTCCCCGCTCAGGGAACAAGCCCTCCCCGCTCATTGAGCGGAGTCGAAATGAGCCGGGAAAGCGAAAATACGGGGACCCCGCCGGCCGCGCGGAAAATGTCATTGACAAATCATTTTTCCCCTGTCTTTCTCATGAGTAAAATGAGTTTTTATCCCACACGCACCGCGAGGAGCGGCCGATTACCCTGATGACGACCTATCACCATAAAGCGCTCATGCAGCTCGCGGTCGTACTCCTGCTCTCCCCGCTCATCGCCTGCAGTTCCACGCGCATCGTAAAGAATTACGGCGATAAGGGCATGGTGACCGATATTACCGTCTTCGAGAAGGATACGGTGAAAAGCCGGATCGTGTTCGAGTACGATCAGGCCGGGCGCGTTATATCGATATCGAAATACGCGGGCCAGGATACGCAGCCCGCGGCGGCGCGCAGATTCGTCTACGATTTCTTCGGAAAGCTCGTATTCCAGACACACCGGGCCCTGGTCCCCCATGACGATAAGGGGATCGATGACGCCTGGGTCGAATCCTTCTTCTACGGGTATACGGGTGAGCTCATCCGCTGCGAAACCTCGTATAAGAGCTCGTACGCGATATCGCGGCACAAATCCCCCCTTGTCGTGACCAGTTACGCGTACAACAACAACATTTTGGAAAAAATAGCCACCGACGGCGGCGTATTCCGCAAGGACTTCACGATCGTCTACGCCGACGAGGTCCCCGTCGAAATCGAGTACCGTGAACAGGCGCTCAACAGGGAAACGTACGCCTTCGAAACCGCCGCGCACCTCAGGTTTTTCCTTAAAAAGGGCGTGCCCGTGAAGGCCGAGAACCGGTCATCGGGCGCCATGATAACCAATAAGGCGCAGGTACGCGCCCTCTACGAGGAGGGAGAGGTCGTGGAGACCCTCAACAAGCCCCTGCACACGGCGAACCTGGAAAGCCTGCTCAAGGAAATAGAAAGCGACTGGGTCCGCTGATACAAAAAAAGCCGCGTGTTTGTATTGACATTATTCCCTCATATCCTTATTCTTGCGCCTCTGGGACGTTTCAGGTCGCGGGGCGGTGAACTAATGACAAAAACAGGCAAAAAACCGACTACCAGGCGCCGTCGGGAGCTCGTGAGCGAAACGGTTGACGGTTTTGACCAGGATCACGAGGAATTTTCCGACGAAGAAGCCGTCGATCCCGAATTGGACGAGTCGCTCCAGGAAGACGAGTTCGAGGCCGAGTCGGAGGCCGAGGACGAGGCCCCCGCACGCAAGGGGGCGGGCTCACGCAAGCGGAAAAAGGCCGCCCACGACACCTTTTCCGACTCCTCCATTTCGTGGTACCTCGAGCAGATAAACAAGATATCCCTGCTTACGAGGGAGGAGGAGAAGGCTTACGCCGTCGCGGCAAGGACCGGCGACGAGAAAGCCAAGGAAAAGCTCATAAAGGCCAACCTGCGCTTCGTCGTGTCCATCGCCAAGAAGTACCAGACGAGCGGCATCTCCCTCCTCGATCTCATCAACGAGGGGAACATGGGCCTCATCAAGGCCGCCGACAAGTTCGACCCCGAGCGCGGCTTCCACTTCATCTCCTACGCGGTCTGGTGGATCCGCCAGGCGATCATACTCGCCATCTCGCAAAAGACATCGCTTATCAGGCTGCCCCTGAACCGCACCACCGACATGCAGAAGATCGAGAAGATGCACAAAAAGCTCGAACACAAGCTCGGGAGGGAGCCCACCCCCGGAGAGATCGCCGAAGAGCTCGATATGGACGGCGAAGAGATCAACTATTTGAGAAGCATCTCGCAGGACTATATTTCGCTCGATGCGACTTACGGGGATTCCGACGACACCACGATCCTCAGCATGGTGGAAGACGCCCGGGTAGAGTCACCGGATCAGAAGGTTCTGGACGACTCGCTCAAAGACGCGCTCAACCAGGTTCTGAATACCCTCACCGCCTCCGAGCGGGAAATCCTCAAGATGCGCTTCGGCATGGACGGATACAAGCCCATGTCGCTGCAGCAGATCGGCGAGAAGTTCCACCTTTCGAAAGAGCGCATCCGCCAGATCGAGAAAAAGGCGATCCGGCGCCTGAGGCACCCCTCCCGGAGCCAGAAACTCAAGAGCTTCATCCAGGAATAAGCCATGTGGTATTTTTTAGCGGGGCTCCTCTTGGGGGCGTTTCTCACGCTGGTACCGGTCTGGACGCCCGCGGGCGGCGCGGTGATCACGGGCGAGTGGCACGGCACCCTCAAGGCCCCCACGGACATCGAGAGGTCCTACAACCCGGAAGCGAAGAAAACCGTGTTCGCCTCGCTTCCCGTGGATGACACGCTGCTCACCCTGTCCGGGACCGGCGCGGTTTTGTACAGGAACGCGGCCCCGGGAAAGCTTCTGAGCGGCAGCGGGAGCGGCAGGTTTTACGCGACCTACGAGAAGACCGGTTCCCACATCGAGCTTTTCGGCGCGAAGGGGGAGCGGTTCTGGAAAATACAATCGGCCGAGTATCCGCACCTCTCGTATAACGGCGAGCTCGTCCTCCTCGTGAACGCGGACATGAGCCAGGTGCGCCTCTTCGACCACAACGGGAACACCGTGGGCGCCGGGGGCGTCTCGGGGAGGTTCATAACCTCGTTCGCCTTCTCCCGGGGGAGCGATCACGCGGGCATAGGGTTTCTCGACGGGAGCTACGCGGTTGTCAGCAAGACGGGCGAGATCACGGCCCAGGGCCGCACGCCCGACAACGCCCCGGTGAAGTCGGTCGCGCTTTCGGACGACGGAACCTACGCGGCGATGCATTGCGGCGGGGAAAAGGGCGACCGCGTCGTTATAATTAACACGCTCAAACAGAGCGAGAAGGTCGCGAAGCTCACGCGCACCCACGTGGCGCGCATCGCGATGCATATCACCCCCGAGGGAAGGCTCGCGGTGATCGACGGCGGACGGATCGCCTTATTCACCAGGCGCGGCAACCCGGACTTCATGCTTGAGATACCGCGGGAGAAGGCCGGCATCGCCGGCATCGCGCACGCCGGCGGCGTCTACGCGGTCTCCTACCCCCGCGCCGACGGGGACGCCCAGCTCGTGATCTTCACCGACGAGGGGGACACGCTTCTGTCGAAGACATGCGCCGGCGAATCGTTCCTGCACACCATAATGGATGGTCCCTTTATTCTCGCACGAGGATCGCAGGGTCTATACTGCTACAGCGTCCATCTTCCAGCGCGCTGATCGCCTGTTGGGCGGCGCGCGCGAGCGCAAGGTTTCCCCTTTTTACCGCACCCGCCGCAAGTATCCCGCACTTTTTTCGCGCGACGTCCCGCGCGGCGCGCGCATATCCGGGCTTAAGCGTATCGGCCCCCCGCCCCAAGAGCTTTAAAATCGCGTAGACGCGGTACCGGTCCAGTCCCCACACGCTCCGGGAAAGCTGGTCGGGGTGGCCGCCGTATTTGAGCACGAACGGCTCCGGGATGAGTCCCACGCGCTCGTGCGCGCTTACGCGCAGCCACATGTCGTAGTCCTCGCACACGGGCAGCGCCTCGTCGAACATCCCGTACTCGTCGAAGAGCCCGCGCTCCATCACCACCGCCGAAGGGCTTACCAGGCAGAGCTCGAGCGCGCGGAGAAAAATATCGCCCCCGGGCTTCCGGTGCCGGCCCTTTGGATTCACGCGCCTGCCGCCGCGCACCCATATTTCCTCCGCCTGGTGGATGCGTATGCCGGGATTGGCGCGGATGAACGAATCGTGCGCGCGGAGCGCCCCGGGCAGCCACTGGTCGTCGGAATCGAGGAAGGCGAGGTGCGTCCCGCGCGCGGCGCGTATGCCCGCATTGCGCGCCGCGCTCACGCCCCCGTTGTCCCGGCGCAGGTACGTGAGACGCCCGGCGAACGCACGCTCCAGCGCGGGGGTGCCGTCGGTGGAGCCGTCGTCCACGAGGATGAGCTCGTAATCGTCAAAGTCCTGATCGAGCACGGAGGCGACGGCGCGGCGCGTAAGATCCGCGCGGTTGTATGTCGGGATTACGACTGAAAAAAGGGGCATGCGGGGGCTATTCTTTCTTGTCCTTGAAGAGGAACTTCATGGGCGACTTCTCGAGCTCCTCCGAAATCCGGTTCATCGTCTTCGCCGTGTCGCGGAACGATCCCAGTATGGCGATTACGTCCTTCTGGGAATTCATGAGGGTATCGTTGAGCGTTCCCGCGCTCTTGGTGAGCGTCGCGACGAGCTCGCGGAGGTTCCCCTTGCTTTCGAGCGTTATGTCCTGGATCACCCCGATCATGCTGTTGAGGGAGGTGAGCAGCTGGCTCACCTTCTGCACGACGGTGTCCAGGTTGCCGTATTCGATCCCCTCGATGACGGCGTTCGCCACGAGGGGCTCGCCCTTCTTCTCGGGATTGCGTATCTCGATAATGGGGTCGCCGATAATATTCTGGTTGAAGATGAACGCGCCGCAGTCCTCGTAAAGCTGTATCTCCTTCTGAATGCGCAGGACCGCGAGGAAATGGAGGGCCGGCTTGAATACGGGCTTGATATCGGTGACGCGGCCGATCGTGTAGCCCTTGATCTTCACCGGGGTTCCCTCCTTGATCGAGGTGAGGCTGTCGATCTTGAGGTAGACGTCCATTGTCGAGCTCGCGATGGAATACCCGAGCTTGAGCATGACCGCGAGGAGCAGCAGCACCACGGGAACAATGATGAAAATCGCGACCCGCAATTCGTTCTTTTCGAGCTTCATGGCTTCCTCGCACGTCCTAGATGTTCTTCATGGGTCCCTCGGTGGAGGAGATCCGGTATTGGAGAAGGTACTCGTTGTCCAGCTCAAGGAACTCGTCCCGGTTCCCGGAGAACACCACCCTGCCCCTGTACAGCATAATAAACCTGTTGGAAAAATCAACAAACCTTTCCGGCTCGTACGTGACGAATATCGTCGCCCTGTGCTTTTCCGCGGCCCAGAACTTCAGGTGGTTCATGAAAACCTGCACGTTCAGGAGGCATTGTCCCTCCAGGGCGTGCTCGACGAGCATGAGCGCGGGATCGAGGGCGATCGCCCGCGCGTAGGCGGTGCGCAGCGTCTCGGCGCTGGAGAGTGACACGGGCCTTTGCGTCCGGCAATGCTCGAGTCCCAGCTCGCTGATAAGGCTGTCGACCTTCGCGTTCACCCCGGCCGTGGAAAGGCGCGAATGGTACCGGAGGGGAAGCTGCACGTTCTCCTCCACCGACATGTTATTGATGAGCCCGTAATCTTTCTGAAGATAGCCGAGCGCCGTGCGGTACTGATGCGCCTCGAAATAGTCGAAGCTCTCGATGGAGCGCCCGTTGAAGAATATCTCCCCCTCGAATTCGTCTTCCAGCCGCGCGATGATGGGGCACAGGGAGCCGATGCCGGAATCCTCGGGTCCGAACAGAACGACGTTTTCGCCCGTGACCACCGAGAGCGTGAAAGAAGCCCCCTCCGGGAGGCAGTCTTTCCGCAGGCACAACGATTCGATCCGTAAGAGCTCCTTTTCCTCCATTCCCCCTCCGTCAGAAATAAAAGACCGCCGAAATGAGGGCGTTGATGACGAAAAGAATGAGCAGCGTGCGCACCACCGCGCGCGATACGAATATGGGAATCTGGAAATCGGACCGCGGCATGAACCCGTAATAGCAGCAGATGGTGGGAATGAGTATCCCGTATATCAGGCTCTTGACCACGGTGATGAGCAGGTCCTTGAAGCTGAAGGCGTCGATAAGCGCCTGCACGAAGATTCCCGCCGGGATGAACACCGTGGACAGCGAGATGAGGTAACCGCCGGCGAACGCGGTCAGGTCGAAAATCACGATGAGCGAAAGTATCGCGAGTATGGTGGCGAGTATCCTGGGGAACACTATGTAGAGCCTCGTATCGATGCCCATGAGCTCCAGGGAGAGTATCTCCTTGTTCTGTTTCTGCGTGGCGATCTCCGCGGCGATGGCCGACCCGGACCGGCTCACCACGATCATGGCGGTGACGAAGGGACCGAGCTCCCTGGCGATGATGATGACCAGCAGGTTTCCTATGAAACCCTCGATGCCGAACTTGGGGAAATTCTTGGTCGCCTGGATGATGACGGTCCCGCCCAGCATGAGGGCGATGGAAATAATGATGGGGAGCGCATCGACCCCCGTAAATCGCGTCTGGTTAATCATGATCGTGTAGATCGAGCGGAAGCGCAGGTAGCGGATCGATCTGAGCGAAAATATGATCGATCGCACGAACCGGTAGAATCCCCGAATACCGTCGCGGAGTGAATTATATTTCTGGATAAGATAGTTCATGGGCGCGCGGGCTGTCCCGAAAAATTGGGTTGATTTTTAATTCCGCTCATTCCTTATGGTTACATTAATCGTACACGCGCAGGCAAATTGCAACAAAAATCGACGATCAAGATCCGTTTTCTCCGCGTGCGCGCGGGGACCCCATGGGAGCCATGAAAACCCGCGAACGAAAAATACTTTTCATGCTGCTGTGCGCCTTCGCGCTGCAGGCGCACATGCTGTTCTACTATGACCGGCTCGTCGAGATCGGGAACGGCATCGCGGGGGCGGGCTCCCGGGCGGCGATGATGCTGGGACTGCAATCGGGCCAGCTTCGCATCACGAAATTTTTCCGGCAGAAGGCCGACGAGCGCGTGTACCGGAACCTCCCGGAGGGCTTTCTTCACGCGGGCGCCATGCTGTTCTACCGCGCGCCCGCCGATACAAGGGTCCGCGATCTTGCGGAAACGTCGCTTCGCTACACCTGCTGCTTCTCCGCGCGTGAGCTGGAGCGCGGCATAAGGGATTACAACAGGCTAAGCGGCGATACGATCCGGAAGGGGGCGGCGCTGTACATCCCCTACTCACTACCGTCCATGCGCGTCGATGCGAGGAACCAGGTTCGACCCCCGATCATCTTCACCCGCGGTCTCTACTATACCGGGAACTCGGCGGGAAGCGAGCGGCTCATGACCGTCCTCGACAAATACATTCCGCTGGGAATCAACGCGGTGATTTTCGACGCCAAGGACGTGACCGGGGTGCTCAATTACCGCAGCCGCACTCCGGTGGCGATCGAATTCAACACCCACGAAAGAAGGACCATAGACGACGTGACAAGGCTCATCCGGGATCTCAAGGAAAAGAAGCTCTACACCGTCGCGCGCATCGCGGTGTTCCAGGATCACCTGCTCTACAAGAAAAATCCCGAGTTCGCCATCCGCTCGCGAAGCAGCGGACGGCAGTGGAGCGCGCACCCCGAGTACTGGCTCGACCCTACGAACCGTGACGTACAGGACTACAACATCGGCCTTGCGATAGAGCTTGCGGAAAAGGGCGTGGACGAGATCCAGTTCGATTATATACGGTTTCCCACCGCGGGCGATATCGCGGACGCGCGCTACTGCTACCACGCGGGAAAGATGTCCAACGAACAGGCGATCACCGATTTCCTGGAGCGTGCCTACAGGGAAATCACCGCGCGCAACTGCAACGTTTCGATAGACATATTCGGGGTGGTCGCCTGGGGCAAGGAGGTCGATATCAGGAGCACGGGCCAGCGGATCGAGCTTCTCGCGAAACATTGCGACGCCATTTCCCCCATGCTCTACCCCTCGCACTTCAACGACAACTTCGACGGCCGCGGCAAGCCCGCCGACTGTCCCTATTTTTTCATTGCCGAGGGAACGCGGCGCGTGAAAGAGCGCGCGGGTGACTGCCTGGTGCGGCCGTGGCTGCAGGCCTTCCCGTGGCACGTTTCCAACTTCAACGCGGACTACATCATCGAACAGGTCAAGGCCTCCAACGACTCGGGCGCGTACGGCTACCTGTTCTGGCACGCGGCCAACAACTACGAAACGGTGCAGTCGGCGCTGGTCAAGTACGCGGCGTCGCTGAAAAAAGAAAATACAGGCCGGGGGATGAACAGTGCTCGTCAAGAACGATGATTTTTACCGGGAATATGTCCGCGTGTGGGACGAGGGTGCCATGATCGACGCCCCCTTCATCACGCTTGGCGTCGAGGCTATTCTTAAAGATTTTTACGGGGACCTGCTCGACGCGCCGCCGCCCTTCCCGGTGGAAGCCGGGGAGCGCGTGCTCGACCTGGGCTGCGGATGGGGGCGCGTACTCAAGCCGGTTATGGACCGCGAGGCGCGCGCCACGGGACTGGATATCTCCACCAAAATGGCCGGGCTCGCGAAGGCCCATCTCGTGAAAAACGGCCATCTCCCCGCGGTCCTCGTCGGGGACGGTACCGCCACCCCGTTCAGGGACGGGAGTTTCGACAAGGTGTACTCGCTCCTCGTGCTACAGCATCTCTCTAAGGAAAACGGGCGCGCGGTCTTCAGGGAGGCGCATCGTGTCCTGCGCGACGGCGGCACGGCCTATATCCGCGTGCCGGGGAGGTTCGCGCCCGAAAACCTGCTGTTCGCTTTTCTGCAGTTTGTGAGCATTCACGTCTTCAGGCTCAAGGATCCCATCCGGATGCGCTTTTATACGCTTGGGGAGATTAATAAAATCTGTCGGGAGCATTTCAGGGAGACCACGGTAACCGCCCACGAGTTCCGGCCGCCGTGGAATTTTCATACGCGCTGGACCTGGCATTACATCATCGTCCCCCGCGCCTTCCACGCGCGGCTTCGCAGTATCTCCGACTGGTTCGAGCAAAAAGCGAACACGCGCTTCCCCTTCCTCAGGCATTTTGGGGTCGTGCTCATGGTGAAGGCGGTGAAATAGTCACACGTCAAGGACGACCGTTGCGCGCCATTCGTCGCCCGCTTTTTCGACCGACAGGCGGTGCAGGGTGACCGCCTTCACGTCCACGAGCACTCCGTGCCTCCCGCGGACGATCTTCTCCCCGCGGGCCTCGCAGACGAGCGAAAATCCGTCATCCGATTCCCTGATTTGCAGCGTGCCGGGAACAAGGACAAGCGATTCGGCGTCCTTGTAAAATAGAATCTCGTCCAGGAATCCCGCGAGCAGGAGGTCCATTCCCGCACCCGTTGCGGTGATCGGGCGCGCGTGAGTACCTTCTATCGTATCGGGATTTTCGATCATCACGGAAATGAGCGCGCGCGCGGCCTCGCCAAAAAGCTCCTCGATGGACGCCCCCCTGGCGAGGAACGCGATGTCGGCGCTTGTGACGCCTTCCAGTATCTCGAACCCCATCCGCCCCTCAGCCCTTGATGTTTCCCAGGGGCTCAAGGCGCGCGACCGGTTTCGAGAGCCCCGCCCTGTGCGCGGCGGTCACCACCTGGTCCACGTCCTTGTAGGCCAGCCCGGCCTCCTCGGCGAGTCCCGCGTAGGAAGAGGTCAACACGTAGATACCGTGCTCCTCCATCCGCCTCTGGATCTCGCGCCCGTGGAAACGCTTCTTTGCTTGGGTGCGCGACATGACCCGCCCGCTGCCGTGAACGGTCGTAAAAAACGCCTCGCCGGCCGTCGGCAGCCCGGCGCACACGTAGGATCCGGTTTCCATGCTCCCGCCTATGATCACCGGCTGTCCGTAGTTCGCATAACGCGACGGCACATCGGGCATCCCCGGCGCGTAGGCGCGCGTCGCGCCCTTGCGATGCACCAGCAGCGTGCGCTCCCGCCCGCCCACCGTGAGCCTTTCGAGCTTTGCGGTGTTGTGGCACACGTCGTAGACGAGGCGCAAGCCAAGCGCGTCCGGGCTTTTTTCGAATACGCGCGAAAATGCCTCACGCACATCGTGCATCATGAGCTGCCGGTTCAGGAACGCGATGTTGATCGCGCAGTTCATCGCGCCGTAGTACGCCTGTCCCTCGGGGGATTGAAAGGGCGCGCAGGCGAGCTCGCGGTCCGGCATGGAGAGCCCGTACCGGCTGCCCATCACCGTGAGAAACTTTTTAAGATAATCCGTGGCGACCTGGTGCCCAAACGCCCTGCTCCCGGAATGGATCATCACGTACACATGGTCCGCGAATATGCCGTATTCCGCCGCGATCCGCTCGTCAAAGATGTGTTCTTTTCTCGCGACCTGTATCTCGAGGAAATGGTTGCCGGAGCCCAGGCTTCCCACCTGGTTTCTTCCGCGGTCGCGCGCCTTCTGCGAGACGGCCTCCGGGTCGGCGCCGCGAATGCTCCCCCTTTCCTCGCAGAACTCCAGGTCCTCCCGCGTGCCCATCCCGTTTTCGACCGCGAATCGCGCCCCCTTGACCATCGCCTCGTCCAGCCTGCTGTCGCTGAATGGATGCGCCCCGCCCTCGCCCACGCCGGAGGGAACGCGCGCGAAGAGCGTCTCGACCAGTTTCCGCAGGCGCGGCCGCACCTCGTCTATCGTGAGCGAGGTCGCCATGAGACGGATACCGCAGTTGATGTCGAAGCCTATTCCCCCCGGCGAGATGACGCCCTTGTCCGGGTCCACCGCCGCGACCCCGCCAATGGGAAACCCGTAGCCGGAATGCCCGTCGGGCATGCAGATCGCCGCGTCCACGATGCCGGGGAGGAGCGCCACATTGGTGATCTGGTCGAACACCGCGTTGTCCATGCCGGCGATTAGCGCATCGTCCCCGTATATCCGTGCGGGCACGCGCATACCGGGCTTCGCCTCCCGCGGTATCTCGTACAGGTAGTCGTTGATTTTCACGAGCGCGCCGGTGTTCACGGCTCAGCCTATTATGCCCAGGTCATGCCCGCAGGCGGCGCATGACCCCTGCCTGAGCGCCGTCACCTTCGTGCGGTAGCCGCGGCGCTCGATGACCGTCGCCCCGCACGAGGGGCATTTCGTGTCCTCGAATCCCGCCCCGCCGGCGACGTTGCCGCAATACACAAAGGAAAGCTTTTTCGAAGCCTCTTCGCACACGCGCCGCAGAAACGCCGTATCGGTCGCGGGCGCGTCATACTTGTAACTCGGGTGATAGCGGGAGACGTGCCAGGGGATGTTCTTATCGAGCGCGGCGATCCAGTCTATGATCCCGCGCATCTCGTCCATGTCGTCGTTCATGCCCGTCACGACGAGGGTGGTGAGCTCGACGTGGCAGCGCCCGTGCGTGCGGCGGATCGTATCCAGCACCGGGGCAAGGCGCCCCTTCTGAACTTTTTTGTAGGTGTCCTCTTTGAACGCCTTCAGGTCGATGTTCATCGCATCGGCGTATTCCAGCAGCTCATCCAGGGGCCCGGGATTGATAAAACCGTTTGTCACGTACACGTTTTTCAGTCCCGCCGCGCGCGCGCGCCGCGCGCAGTCCTGGGTGTACTCGAACCAGATGAACGGCTCGGAATAGGTGTAGGCGACGCCCACCGATCCGTTATCGATCGCGGCCTTCACCACGGCGTCCGGTTCGTACCTGTTCGAGTGGGCGTTGACGTCCTGGGAGATGTGCCAGTTCTGGCAGTAATGGCACTTGAAGTTGCAGCCCTTCGTGCCGATCGAGAGTATGGAGCTCCCGGGATGGAAATGATAGAGCGGCTTTTTTTCGATGGGGTCCATCGACATCCCCGTGATCTCGCCGTAGATGGTCGTGCACAGTTCGCCGCGCACGTTCTTCCGCACGCCGCAAATGCCAGTCCGCCCGTCGGCGATTACGCAAAGATGCGGACACAGGGAGCACTCCACCTTCCCGTCCGCCAGGGAATTAAAATGCCGCGCCTTCACCTCGTGCATATGGCTCCTTCACGCGCGCCCTACCTTAATTATCCGTTGTAATGGGGTCCGATGCGCAATTCCCCGGGAAAGGAATCCCCCGGAAGAGTTTCGCCCTGAGGGCTGGCAGCTATAAGTGAAATATATACTGGATGGAAGCGGGCGTCTACCTGACCGGCGAGCACATGATCCCGCCGGCCGAAACCCGTGAGAAAAGTCCGGCCGGGGCATTGCCGCGCCGATGCGCTACGCGGATTCCTGCCGGCCTTCCGCTTCCTTGTGGACGATCTTGTGCGCGGGCCGAATCATTTCGCATTTGCCCTCGAAGGTCACCCCGTCTGCGATCTTAAGCTTGGCCGTGCGGATATTACCATAGAGCTTTCCGGTCGGCTGTATCTCGAGCCGTTCCGTCGCTTCGATATTCCCATGCACGGTCCCGTTGATGATGACCGTACGCGCCTTGATGTTGGCTTTCACCACCGCGCCGTCCCCGATCACCAAAAAACCGTCGGACGTGATCTCGCCCTCGACGTAACCGTTGATCTGGAGCGATTTTTTGAACGAGAGGTCCCCGTAAAATTCCATGTCCTTTCCGAACACGGTCGCTATCATCCCGATCTCGAAAACGGGGTTCTTGTTTACCTGTATGATTTTCTTTGACATGCCCTTCCCGCTTATTTCGTGGTCATGGTGAATACGCCGTCCCAGTCCTCGGGCGGCGGGGTAAGCTTATAATCCCTGGCCCTCTTGACGTACAAATCCGACGGCCCGTCCTTGGGGTCAATCTGCAACGCACGCTCGAAGGCCTTGATCGCCTCGTCCCACTTCCTCTGCTTGTAGGCGGTCAGCCCCAGGTTGTAGTAGTGCAGCAGTTCTTCTTTTTCCTTCGTGATCATACGCCCTCCATGGAAAGGGAATGCTTCATCATGTCCCATTAATAATTTCTTTCAACCAAAAATTTGGCAAGATTTAAAATTATCCGCTTATACGGTGAATCCGGAACCGTCTCCATGTGTTTGCCGAATTCCCCGGTATAGGATTCCGCTACCGAATGGCAGTACTCAAGGGCGCCCGATTCGCGTATTTTCCTGCGCACGGTCTCCCATCGCGCGGGATCGGGATTCTTGGCCAAGGAAGAAAGCTCTCCCCGTTCGGCGGCGCTTGATTTTTCGAGAAGGTGCAGGAGCGGCAGGGTGATCTTCCCCTCCAGGAAATCGTTCCCGCTGTCCTTGCCGGTCTCCGCGGCGCTTCCCGCCGCATCGAGCGCATCATCCACGATCTGGAATGCGAATCCCAGGTTCAATCCCGCCGTATACAGCGTATCCGCGAGCTCGGGGGACATTCCTCCCCGGACCGCGCCCAGCTTCATGCAGGCCGCCATGAATCGCGCGGTTTTAAGCTCGATAATGGTGAGATAGTGCTCTTTCGTGATTCGATCGATGGAGGAGTATTCGAGCTGGTAAAGCTCTCCTTTTACCATATCGCTCGTCGCCGCGACAAGAATGGGAAACACATCGCGTCCCTGGTCCCCCACCGCAATGCCCAGCGCCTTCGTGTACATGTAATCGCCGGTGAGTACCGCCACGCGGCTGCCCCACTTGGCGGATACCGTGGGAACGCCCCTGCGCACGCTCGATTGATCGATAATGTCGTCGTGGATGAGGCTCGCGCAATGCACGATTTCCGCCGCCGCCGCGAGCTCGATGACCAGGTCGGTGGGGGGTGCGGCCAGCCCGCTCGACAGGATGATGAGGGATGCGCGGATCTTCTTGCCGCCCCGCTCGAAAAGGTGATACGCGCTTTCATCGAGAATGGGGATACCCGTGGAAAGCTGGCGGCGGATTTCGTCGTCGACTCTTTTCAGGTGGTGCTCTATGGGTTTTACTATTTCGCCCAGTTCAAATCTCAGGTCGTGGCGCATATCGTAACTGTTCAATCGAAGGCGTTGATACACTCACGCTGAGATTCGAATATCTCGAATACCTTGTCAAGCATTGTTGTCTGAAAAAGCTTAAGCAGGTTGTCGTTGACAATGACCAGCTTAACATCCCCGTCCTTGTCCTTGATCTTGCGCTTGATGGCTACCAGCACCCCCAGCGCGGAGCTGCAGATATGCTTCACGTTTATCATGTCCACGCAAATATTGAACAGGCCGGCCCCAATGCATTCTTGAAGATGATTCTCGAGCTCTTCGGACGCATCCTGGTCTATTCTGCCGTCCAGAACGATCACTTCAACCGCGTCATGTGAGAATCTCTTCATTGGTGAGCTCCATTACGGTAAGTATCTGCGCCCGGGCGCGCTGCGGTGCGCTCAGTAAGACTATCCAAGGGCAATTATATATTCAGAATAGCAGGTTTTCAAGCTTTTTTATGCCCGCGCGGGCAATCGTGAGGGTATAAACGGCCCCGGCGCCCGAGCCTTTGAGCACGCGGGAGCATTCATTGAGGGTCGCCCCCGTGGTGAGGATATCGTCCACAAGAAGGATGTTTTTGCCTGCCACGAGGTCGGCGCGCGCCACTTCGTACCGCTCGAGCACGTTTATGAACCTGTCGGTCCTGCGCATCTCCTTCTGTTTCAAGGAACCAGGCCGCTCCTTCAAGAGGTCGCGGTAGGGAATTCCCAGCCTTCTCGCCAGGGCGCGGGCTACAAGCTCGGACTGGTTGAAGCCGCGCTTCCAGCGCTTTTTCCCGTCCATCGGCACGGCGCTCACGCAGTCGAATGCGAGTCCCGGGGCGCCCAGCGCCTCGTACGCAAGGTCGCTCAAATGAGCATGGAGCCGCGCGCGTTTCCCGAACTTGTAGCCACGGATCAGGGTTTCGAGCGTCCCCCTGTATTCCCCCGCGCAGATATTTCTGTCCGGGTAAAATGCCCGGTTCCCGCACACCGTACACTCGCCGTCTATGATCGCCCCGCAGCACCGTGGACAGCCGTCCCGCACCCGCTCGATCGATGCGAGGCAGCGGGGACACGCGTCGCGATCGCGAATGGAGACGGGCACTCCGCACACGGCGCATCGTGAAGGAAAAACGTACGAGAGGAAATCCTGCGCCCGCTGCAGCAGCCGCGTGCCGTTCATTGCGGCCGACTCGCGTAGCGGGTGGGGTCCGATACGCCGGCATCCAGGAATCCCTGCCTGCGGATGACGCAGCTGTCGCAGGAGCCGCAGGCCGCGCCGTCGGGCGCCGGATCGTAGCAGCTGAGGGTCAGCGCATAATCCACCCCCAGCCTGGTTCCCAGGAGAATGATCTCCGATTTTTTCATCGAGATAAGCGGGGCATGGATGTGAAACGGGCGGCCCTGCACCCCCGCCTTTGTTCCCACGTTGGCCATCTCCTGGAATTTCCGGATGAACTCCGGCCTGCAGTCCGGGTAGCCGCTGTAATCCAGCGCGTTCACGCCTATATAGATATCCGGGATGGAGCGCGATTCCGCGTACGCAAGGGCGTATGAAAGGAAAAGTATATTCCTCGCGGGGACATACGTCGCGGGGATGTCGGCGGGATCGTCGATCGCGCGCTCCTTGGGGACGTCCAGCCTTTCCGAACCGGTGAGCGCAGTCCCGGAAAAAATGTGGGCGGGGACGTCGATAATTACGTGTTCGCGGATACCGAACGCATCGGCCAGCCGTCGCGCCGATCCGATCTCGAGCTCGTGACGCTGGCCGTACCTGAACGTAAGTGCGGCGAGTTGCGCGCATTCCCCCACGGCGAACGCCGCCACCGTGGAGGAGTCAATACCCCCGCTGAGCAGAACAAGCCCTGACGCGTGGTTCATTTCGAGGTCATTTCTTTTTCTTTCTTTTTGTCCTTGGCCTTCTCTACCTCTTTAACCACGTTCTTCATGGGGTAATAATCATAAGGCTTCATGCCGTAGATTTTCTGGAAATCCTCCGAAAAGGGACACATTGTGCAGCTCGCACGATAGACGCCTTCGATGGTGAGAACTGCCTCATCGTAGAGCACACTGCTCTTTTGTATTTTCATATTCCTTATCTTCAGGAACGCGCACTTTTTACATTTTTCGGCATTCAGTTTGACTTTGTCGGTAATGAGCGGCATAAGAAACCTCCATTGTAGTGTTGTCCTTCTACTATTATACCAATTTATCTGAAAAAGCGAGAACATTTTTTAACCGTGCCGGGCAATGAGCGCCGTCGCGTGGCCCCCTGGCTGGCATCCGTCCATGCATTCAAAGCCTCCCATACATCAGCAGGTTTATCAGCCTCGCCGTGAAATATGCGCCGCTCACGAGCAGCACGGGAACCGAAAAGAAGAAAATCATGACCTCTCCCCCGCTGGCGACGGTCGGGTGCAGCACCTTTTTTCCGAAATAATTATAGTGGTAGTTTTCCGGCTGCTGCGCCTTCCGGTATATGGCGCGCATCACCGCCGCCTGGGTAATCAACATGGCGAGCATGATTACCCCCGACATAAGCCAGAATATCTTCAATGCGTCGATTTCACGGATGAGATCGGGCCGGTAAATGGCAAGCACGGTAAGTACGCTCGCGATTAACATGTTGCTTACTGCGGTATTGACGAACCCGGTGAGGTGCCTCTTCGATCGCTTGAGGACGAACTGGAATAAAAAATAGATATGTAAAAAAAAGGATATCTGTAAAAGTAATAGAAGGGTGGGAATTGCGAGAAAAATCAACTTCACCCCCGGGCGCGATTGATTCGCGCGGCTCGATTAATTCGGATTTGTACCGCCGGTTCTTTCCCCATTGAAATCCTATAATCGGCCATAGAGAAGCAGATTGGTCAGGCGGGCCAAAAAATAAGCCCCTGCCATCAGGAAGAAGGGAATGGTGACGAAAAAGGTCACCAGCTCGCCTTGTTGCACGACATTTTCATGAAGCACCTTCTTCCCGAAATAGTTCAGGTGATAATTTGAGGGGTCTCTGCTCCTCCTTACGATATTTCTTATTATCCTGAGCTTCACAAAAAGCATTGCCATCATTAATACCCCGGTCATCACCCAAAATAAAAGCAGAAGGTTCAAATTTCGGATAAGGTCGGGGCGGAACAGGGCAATGACGGTGAGAATCCCTGCAATTAAAATGTTGCTGATCGCGGTATTCACAAACCATTTAAGGTGTTTCTGCTCCTTTTTTAATACGTATTGGATCAGAAAATATATATGGCTCCCTACGGATATCTGGAGCACTAAGAGGACTATAATTATTATCATTCGGTTTTCTGGGGCGGTATTTAATAGATACGCACAACCGCCCCCTTATACTAACGCGATACAATATTATAAAATGCAATACTTTTTCATAAATTATTATGTCTCGTCTACAATAGCATGAAATGGATGTATAATACCCTGGACCTGGGCGCAGATTCGAACGCGGTTCACGACCGATCGAAGCGCAAAGGACTGCCGGCCCCGTGCGGGCCGTTAAGATAAAAGGGAAGTCAGTATGAGAATTTTCTCGTCTGGATGTTGATGAGTATCCCGACCGCCATCATGGACATGAGGAGGTTGGAACCGCCGTAAGAGACGAAACACAGGGGAAGGCCCGTGACGGGCATGATGCCCAGGACGACCCCGACGTTTATCAGGATGTGATAGAAGAAAATGGAGGCGATCCCCGCCGCAAGGAGCGACCCGAACCGGTCCTTCGCTTCCATTGCTATCTGGATACCCCTCAACACGATCACGGCAAGGAGGCCGATTATGACGAGGGCTCCCACGAACCCCCATTCTTCGGCGATTACCGGGAAGATGAAGTCGGAGGATTTTTCAGGGAGGAACCCCAGCTGCGATTGCGAACCGGCAAGGAAACCCTTCCCGACGACGCCGCCCGAGCCGATTGCAATCTTGGACTGGATTATGTTGTAACCGGAACCGTGCGGGTCGAGGTCCGGGTTGAGAAATACCAGGATGCGTTTCTTCTGGTAGTCTTTAAGGAAACGCTGTATGACGACCGAGAACAACAGCCCGGCCGAAAGCACGAATGATGACACGTAGACTCGACGGTAGTATTTCTTGATTAAAAAGAAATTCAGGGCGAATGCCGCGATGGAAATGACCAGGAGGATCGCGCTTACCGCAAAAATGAGCCTGGGATCCTTGAAGAACTCGAGAAGCAGGTTTGATCCTTCGGCCCCGATCCATTCGCGGTAGGTGATGACCATGGGGACTACCGTGGCGATCACGGCGATCGAAACGACCGATAGAAGGTGCGATACGTCGGCCCCCCCGAGAAAAAGCATGGTAAACAGGACCGGCACAAACACGACGGCCGTTCCAAAGTCCGGCTGCATGAGGATCAGCATCACGGGAACCGCCATGAGCACGGACGGGATGAAGAGCTCACGGAGATTGTGCATGTCCCTCTCCCGCAGTTCAAGGTACTTCGCAAGGATAATCACCATGCCGAGTTTCATGAATTCAGAGGGCTGCAGCGAGAAAAGCCCGAAGTTCAGCCACGCCTTCGTATTGCGCACCGGCCTCCCGAACGCGAGCGTGAGCACGATTAAGAACAGAAAAAGCCCATAGATGTAAATCGAGTAATCGCCCAGGTAGCGATAGCTCAGGAATGCGAACGCCATCATGAGCGTGGCCCCGGCGAGGAACCAGATGATCTGTTTTTTAAACAGGCCGCTGTTAACCTTGTCGATGGGGTCGAACCCCGCGCTGTAAATCATAAGTATGCCGATGCATACGGATATGATCACCGCGAACACGAGAACATAGTCTATGTTATAAATCTCGTTTTTGCTGGGCATTGAAATATCCCTGTTTCTGAAGTGTCGCGAAAATCTTTTCCGCTACCGGCACGGCCGCCGCGGCCCCCGTCACGCCGTATTCCACGAGAATCGCGACCGCGACCGTATCCTCGATTTCCCCGTTGAAGGGGGCGAAGCCCACGAACCAGGCGTGCTGGGAGGCGTCCTCGCGCCGCTGCGATCTTGTCTGCGCCGTTCCCGTCTTGCCCGCTACGGCTGTGGGAAGATAGGCGAGCTGCTGTGACGTGCCGTTGCGGACCGAGAGTCTCATCCCCTGTTTGAGCGTGGCGACAGTGGTCGGGGAGAGCGGGATTTCCCTGATCATCTCGGGCTTCGTACGCCTGATCACCTTTTTATTGTCCGGGGAGACCATTTCCTTTACGATGTACGGCTTCATTATCACGCCGTTGTTCACGATTCCGCAGACGAGATCGGCCATTTCTATCGGCGTTACGTTCACAAATCCCTGGCCAATCGCCATATTGATCGTGTCGCCGTCAAACCATTGCTGGCCGAAGGTCTTCAATTTCCATTTCTTGGAGGGCAGAAAACCGGGGATCTCCCCGGGGAGGTCGATGCCGGTTTTATCCTGCAGCCCAAAATATTCGGCGTACCTGATCATGGCTGAAGGTCCGATCTTGTACCCCAACTGGTAGAAATAAACGGAGCACGATTTCGCGATGGCCCAGTACATATCGAGCGTACCATGCGCCTCGTAGCAGTAGAAATCGCGATCGATATACCCCTTCAAGGTGTACTTCCCCGGACAGTGGTAGGTCTGTTCGGGATTCCATTTGTCCTCTTCCAGTGTCGCGATGGAGGTAAGCAGCTTGAACGTGGACGCAGGCGGATACTTGGATTGAATCACCCTGTTTAAAAACGGCCGGTTTTCGTCCTTCGAAAGCTCATCCAGCACTTTTGAATTATTCTTCGAGATAATCTGGTTCGGATTGAAATCGGGCTGGCTCACGAGGGCAAGCACCTCTCCGGTCGCGGGCTTTATCACCACGGCGCCGCCCTTGATGTCTTTCATCCCTTCATACGCGGCCTTCTGTACGTCAAAATCGATCGTAAGGACAAGGTTGCTCCCCGATACCGGCTGCAGCCCTATCTCTTCTCCCTCCATGCGGTTGCGCACGTCGACGATCCGCCTGTAGTATCCGTCCAGGCCGCGCAGTTCGGCGTCATATTCTCTCTCGAGTCCGGATTTCCCGATCTTCTGGTAATGCCGGTAGCCGGACTCCTTCAATCTTTTATATTCGTCCGGGCTGATGCTGCCGATATACCCGAGCACGTGCGAGAATATGCTTCCATAATTATAAACCCGGATAGGCGCGTCCTGCCAGTCCACATGCGGAAAGCGATGCTGGTGCGACGCGATGGTGATAACGGTATCCAGTGTCGTATCTTCCTTGATGGTGACGCGCTCGTAAGGGTTCTTTCCCTTGATTTCATTCATCAGGTCATCATAGGAAACCTTCAGCAGTGCGCAGAGCGGCTTGAGCGAATCGCGCATCTCCTGGGGGCTCTTAAAACTCGCAGGAATGGTGCTGATATTAAAGGCGGCCCGGCTCGAGGCTATGACCACGCCTTTCCTTTCGGGACCGAAATTGCGGTCGTATATTTCGCCGCGGGGCGCGGCGATGGGGATATTATTCTCCATGTTCTGCCGCGATTTCTGCTTGTAGCTTTCGCCCTGTACTATCTGGAGATTCACCAACTGGATGAGGAACACCCCGAAAACGAGGGCGACCAGCCCCAGGAAAACGAGCATCCTGGACCTGAATGCCTCGTACATCCTGGCATGCAGGGTCGTGGCGGGCATAGTCTAGTAACCTTCCCGCTCGAGTTCTTTTTCAAAAATCTTGTCGAATAAAAAGAAGAGCGGCGGGGCGAGGAGCGCATTGTAAAACGCTTCAGGGAAAATAATAGTGAACACCGACGATGCGGTGGCTTCCGAAAAGATATAACACAACACCAGGGTAAGCACCCCCTTGACGAACGATGCCGCGAACAGCAGGATGAACACGGTTATCATGGTGCCCTTGAACACGGAACGGCCGAAAAAGCCCACTATGTACCCCACTACGAACTTGGGAAGCGCGAGCAGGCCGAGCGGTGAATGCGAAGCGGCATCGTGGAGCAATCCCCCGATAAACCCCGTCACCTCTCCGTAAAACGACCCGAAGCTGTATCCGCAGTACACGATCGTGATGAATAGCAAATCCGGCTTGATGCCCGCGATACGGAGCACATCGAAAGAGGTGTGCGCCTGCATAATGAGAGAAATGACAAGGAGAAGCGCGGTGAAGATATACACGAATATCATGGTTCCACCTTCCCCATTACTTCCATCAGCTCTTTATCCGGTTCCTTCTTGATGATGAAGACCTCTTCAATTTGATTATAATTGACAATGGGGGCGACGATGGCGCGCTGATAAGGGCTCGACTCGGAAACGAAGGATTTGATAACCTTTCCCACGAGCATACCCTGCGGGAAAATCCCCCCTTGCCCGGAAGTCACGACCACGTCGCCAAGCTTAATGGCCGCCGATTTATTGATATAATCGATGATGGCGAAATTCGAGTTCGCCGCATACCCTGAAAGAAGCCCGGGAAACCTGCTTTCTTGCAGCATCACGCCAAGCTTCATTCCCGTGGAAATTATCGGCTCAATGACCGAAACCGATCCGCGGACCTCCACTACCTTTCCCGCGACCGCTTTTTCCTCACCCACGTACGCGATTACCGGCATGTTGATCCGTACACCGTCGGAGCTTCCCCTGTTCACCACGATGGTGCGAAACCAGTTGTCCGGGTCTTTCGAAATGATAATGGCTGCAATGGAATCGTTGGTAACGCGCTTCTGCATGTCGAGAAGCTTGCGCAGCCGGTCGTTTTCCTTTTTTATTTCGCTGACCTCTTCGGCGACGGCTTCGTAGTGCTGGAGCTTTTCGCGTGTCAGCCGCAGTTGATCGCGCACGTCGCCCAGCTCGGTGAACCCGGCCCACAGCTTGCGCACATTCTGCTGGGCTCCGTTATAGCCCTTTTGAAATGGGGTGATGAAAGCCCTGCCCATTCCCTCCAGGGAGAGCGTCAGCGGGGAAGTATGAACGGACAGCGAGATGATGCAGAAGAGGAAAAAAAGGACGAACACCACAATCGATTTATGACGTATGAAAAATTCCACCGCTTCCTCTTACATGAAACAGGCGACGCACTGGCGCGCTGTTATTTGAGATTCGCCCTGTAGAGGTTCTTGAGTTCCTCCAGGAATTTCCCGGCGCCCAGCACAACGCAGGTGAGCGGGTTTTCCGCCCTGATGACGGGAACGCCGGTTTCCTTGCTGATATACTTGTCGAGCCCTTTTAGAAGCGAGCCCCCCCCCGTCATGACGATACCCCGTTCGACTATGTCGGCGGCAAGTTCCGGGGGGGTCTTTTCGAGGATGCGCTTGAGGGCGTCCAGAATCTGGTCTACCGGCTCCTTGAGCGCCTTGCGTATTTCGGACGAATCGATTTCGAGTGTCCGGGGGAGGCCCGATATGGCATCCCGGCCCTTCAATTCCATGGCTTCCACCTTCTTCTCGGGGAAGGCGTTGCCAAGGCGAAACTTCACTTCCTCGGCCATACGCTCGCCTATGACCAGGTTGTACTGGGTGCGCATGTACTTTATGATCGCTTCGTCGAACTCATCGCCGGCGATGCGCACGGAGTCGGCGATCACAAGGCCCCCGAGTGAAATCACGGCAATCTCGGTGGTGCCCCCGCCGATATCCACCACCATGTGGCCCGCAGGCTCATGAATGGGAATATTCGCGCCGATCGCGGCTGCGAGCGCTTCCTCTATCAGGAATATCTCCCTCGCGCCCGCCTGCTCCGTGGATTCGCGGACCGCACGCTTTTCGACCTCGGTGATACCCGAGGGGACGCCTATCACCACCCGCGGCCGAACCAGCGTTTTGCGCTTATGTACCTTGGTTATAAAATAGCGGATCATTTTTTCAACGGTTTCAAAATCGGCGATCACACCGTCCTTCATGGGCCGTATCGCAACGATATCTCCGGGCGTACGACCGAGCATGCGCTTGGCCTCGTGTCCCACTGCGAGCACCTTGCCGGTGCCGCTCTGTACGGCTACAACCGAGGGTTCCGAGAGTACGATACCCTGTCCCTTAACGTGCACCAGGGTATTTGCGGTGCCCAGGTCAATTCCCATATCGTTAGAAAACATTCCATAAAATGAACTGAACATGACTCCGATTCTCCTTAAGATCGTAAAAACTTGCAATAAACGGTGTGAACGGCGCATTTCCCTCGAGTTATATCCGAGATTATTCAGATAGAAATTTAGGGAATTTCGCGGGGAAATTGAAGAAATTCAATGTTCCTCGTCATTTCTATTATTAGAATTGCATATTTTGTCAAGCGATAATCACGCAATTTTCGGAGAGGCGGGGGCGATTTCGGAAAAAACGGTTCTCCTGTCTACATTGTGCCAAGAAGCTTACGGGCTTCCTCGTTGCCCGCGTCGACGGCCGTAACCTCGCCCAGAATCGCCCGGGCCTTGGCCTTGTTTCCCATTGCGCTGTAGGTCCGGGCCATCATTATCTTCACCTTGAAATCCTTGTCATCGAGCGCAAGCGCGTCGTTGAATCGGGCGAGGGCCTCGTTGTGCAGGGCCTGGTTCAGATAAATCCGTCCCAGATTTATATATACCAGTTTCTGAACCTGGACAGAAGTTTCTTTCCTGAGCACCTCCTGGAACTGAACTATGGCATCGGTGTAGCGTTTCGCAATTGAAAGCGCGGTTGCCAGGAACAGCTGCCCCTCGATCGATTCCGAAATCTTCCCGTGTTTTCGCAATATCTCGATACCATGCTCCTCCCTGCCGTTCAGAATATGCATGAGGGCATAGAAACGCGCATCCTCGATCGTGGGAAATCCCTCGCTCACATCCACCTTGGCCAGGCGGGCGAAAATCGCCTCCCGGGAGATATAGCCGCTGTAATACATCGCACGCGCCATGATAAGCGCGGAAGCGGGCGGAAGGGGTTCGTGAGCAAGCGCCGCGGCCTTTTTCAGGTACTTTACGGCCTCGATGAACTCGGCAGCCGCCTTTTCCCCCACGTTGAAGTCGCCCCCTTCATAGATGATGAGGTCGGTAAACTGCCGGATGAGGGATTGACCCAGCTGAAACCGCACCTCGCCATGCATGCGGTATGCCTCCGCGGAAAGTTGATTCTCCTTCAGGTAATCGCCGCTTATGGCCTGGAGCTCCCGGAATCGTCTTTCGCGTTCACGGGAATCGGTGACGCCGCGCGCCTGATCCATGCGCTGCATGATTCTCGTGGTGGTAAACCTCCAGAAAAGCACGTAGGTGCGGTACTGGTATCCAAGGACCACGAGGGTGCCCGCGATCAATACTATCGACACGAGTCGATAGATCTTCTTGTTCCTGGTTTTCGATTTATAGCGGTAATACATGCGGTATCAGGCGGCGGAAAAATAGCTCTCGATGCCCTTCTTCACCTCGATGCGCGCGGGCGAATTTTCGTCGAATATGAGGAGGCGCACCGTGCTGCCGCCCCTGAGGAAAAGCGCGATAAAATTATCACCGACCTTCGCCTTCTCGATCTTGTAGAAGTCGAAGCGAAACATGCTTTTTCCTATCTGGAAGTTGATTCCATCCTTGACCACCTGGACGAGTCCCTTTCCCACCCGCTTGAGACGCTTATATTGCCCCATGGTGGGATCGATGACGTTTGTATTCTGTTCGTAATCCACTATTTCGGACGAATCCTCGTAAAGATACGCGACATTCGACTGAACCGGCGGCTCCGGCGCTGCGGATTCCTCGGGAGCCACCTGCGGCGCTTCGGTCGTCAGGGACTCTCGCGCGTGTTCGCGGCTGAATTCGCCTTCAAGCTCGTCGAGGATACCCTTATGTTCGCCGGATGACGGCTCATCCAGGTCGACGAGTTGCGGTTCCCCGTAGAGCTCGAGGTCGGGTGACTCTACGGGCCGGTCCCGCCTTGTCGTCACCAGGTAATCGTCCGGGTCGAGGAGCTTGTCATCGCGCACGTCGCGGGCGGCCCGCCCTTCCGAACCGGGTGCCGCGCGTCCCCCCGAATCGGCGAGGTCATAGTTGGGAACGAACCGGTCGCGTACCGGAAGGGAATAGCGCCTGCCGCTTTCGGCGAACAGCGCGAACAGGATAAGCCCCAGGCCGGCGGAAACGAGTATGAGTGCTATGTAGAGCGCCATGTTTTTTTCCAATTACTGCACGCAGGCTAGCGCGAAAACCCGGGGTGTCAAGAACTTTTCAATTGGCCCCCTCGCCCACCCGCCAGGTGTGAATTATTTTTCGGGCGCCCGGATCATAGCCGGGAAAACCGTTCATATTTTTCATTCCCCATTCGTATCCACTTTGGACGCCTTTGTCCCGGAGGATACGGAATGCTTCGCACTTCTATAAACATGAGCCACATCGTCTTCGTGAATATCGCCCTTGCGGCGGCAAAGCTTAAAACAAGCCGCCAGGCTGTCGT